>JASFGC010000320.1:0-4446 GCA_050123975.1 Syntrophobacterales bacterium
TTGAAACTGTATTGTGCCTTCTTGTTTCATGGTTTGCCGTTGCGGGCTGATCTCCAGAACGACTTTGCCCTCAATCAGGCGAGGTAGTATGTAGAATCCAGAGCTCAGATCACGATAGTTGGTGCTACCAATTACTCGCACTCCACCACTGTCGCCAACAATAGTGCGTTCCGGAACGGGCACTGAGCTACCGGTTCTGATGAAAGCCTGGGTGCCTTCTATTACCCTTATTTGCTGGATATCACTTTCCGCCTCGTACCTTGCAGAGCTCTGGCTGCGACCTCTTACGGTGTCCTTACCACGGTTGAGCTCAGCAGCACCGGTTCCAACGGATCCTTGGTCACGGACACTGGCGCTGATGTCGTCCCCGCTTGTTATCTTTCCTGAAGCGGCCATTTCCCTTTCCAACTGCTTGCGGGTGATATTTTGTCTCACCGTGATCATCAATTGTCGAGGCTGAGTGTCGATTCGCGTTAGAATCTTCTTAATTTGTCTGAGATTGGAGGCATTGGTCCGTACAATGAGCTGATTTTGCATGCCACTTATCGTTCCTTCCCTGCCAACAAAGGGGCGAAGAATAGGTATTATCTCCTCAGCGGTACGGTATTTTAGCGTTATTATTTCAACAGTTGCGGCGCTCGCATATGCGTGGGCGGCAACCAGTAAAGTCACAACACAGATGGCCAATATACCTCGTTTCATATCAATTTCTCCGGTCTCTCTTGCAAGGGGGATGTGCAACGGTAAAGTGCAAAAAGCGAACCAGGGATAGCACAGAGAAAGATGGCTAGCAGCTGGCAGGGGGGAGCAGGCAGTATAAAGACATAAGGCACCCGCCTTTTGTGACCTAACTTGTCTCATGGGACTTGTTTTAATTGAAATTGTGGTGTAAGAATCGCCATTACTTAATTCTTTTGATGGTAGGCAGGACAGAAGATGATAGCTTTTTTGGATTATGGTGCCGGCAACGTCAGGAGTGTCATCAACGGTATCGAAAGCCTGGGCGAGAAGGTCAAGGTTGTCGAGACGGCTGAGGACATTCTGTCTGCCGAGAGGCTGGTTTTTCCCGGGGTAGGCGCTTTCGGCAGCATGATGCAAATCCTGAATGATAAGAAGTACGTCAAACCCCTGAACTCATATCTTGAATCGGGCCGGCCGTTTTTGGGAATCTGCCTTGGCTTACAGGCCCTGTTCGACGGCAGCGAAGAAGCCCCCGGTGTCAAGGGTTTGGGTTTTATTCCTGGTATGGTGCGAAGGTTTAACCTCAATCTTTCGGTACCACATATCGGCTGGAACGGCCTCAATTTCAAGCAGCCCTCGCGGATTTTCGCTGGGCTACGTGGAGATGAAAAGTTCTACTTCGTCCATTCGTATCACGTGGTTCCCATGGATGACAAGGTTGTCCTGACAGCAACTGATTACGAGAGGGAATTCGTGAGCTCTATTCAGATAGGTAACATCATTGCCACCCAGTTCCACCCGGAAAAGAGTGGCAACGCCGGGCTCCAGATTCTGAAGAATTTTCTCGACACCAGCCTTGAGCAAGCCACGCCTGCCAAGGGTTCAAGGAGCACCAGACTCGCCAAACGCATTATCGCCTGTCTGGATGTCCGTGCAACCGACCAGGGGGATTTGGTGGTCACCAAGGGCGATCAGTACGACGTCAGAGAGAAAGGCGCTGTCAGGAATCTCGGCAAACCAGTGGAACTGGCAAGACGGTACTACCAAGAGGGAGCTGACGAGATTACCTTCCTCAATATCACCGGTTTTAGGGATTTTCCTTTGGAAGATATGCCAATGCTCGAAGTGCTGCGGCAGACCTCCGAGAATGTCTTTGTACCGCTGACCATCGGTGGCGGAATAAGAGATTATATAGACAAGAACGGGCGGGAATACAGGGCTCTGGAGGTCGCCTCTGAATACTTCAGATCGGGGGCTGACAAGGTTTCCATTGGGAGCGATGCGGTTCTGATAGTCGAGGAGCATTTGAGAACCAAGCAAAAAACCGGCCGTAGTTCCATTGAAGAGATATCCCGGGTTTACGGCAATCAGGCGGTGGTCATCTCCATCGACCCACGAAGGGTGTATGTACAGTCAGCGGATGCGGTCAGGCATCAGGTAATCGAAACGGCCATCCCGGGCCCCAATGGCGAGCGCTACTGCTGGTACCAGTGTACTATCAAGGGTGGCCGAGAAGGCAGGGACCTGGATGCAATCACCCTGGCTCAGGTCTGTGAACAGTTGGGTGCTGGAGAAATTCTGCTAAATTGTATCGACAGGGACGGGACCAACTTGGGGTTTGATCTGGAACTGATCAACGCGGTGAGCGAAGCTGTTTCCATTCCAGTGATTGCCTCTAGTGGTGCCGGCAATGCCGACCATTTCTACGAAGTCTTTACCAAGACCGAAGCCGAATCAGCGCTGGCAGCTGGCATATTTCACCGCAGAGAGGTTCCCATAGGGGATGTGAAAAAGTATCTGAGGGACAAAGTGGAAGTCAGAATTTGAAGGATTCTGTCTCAGGTGGGCACGACCATGCTGCAGATGACTACATAGCAAACGACTTCGGCACAGAAGATTCCATGGTTAGGGTTTACCGTAGGTGTGAAAAGTTATGAGATAGATGAATAAGTGTGGCTTTCTTCAGAGGCTGCTGCTATTATGGCTCCGGCCGCACTAGCCCTGTCTACAATCATTCGCTGAGGGAATGAACATGCCGATGCTTAGGAATATTTCTCGGACCAAGATCATCCTAGAACACGTGCAAGACGAACCGCTCTCCATCGAACCCAACGAGATCGTAGAAGTTCCAAAGGAAGCCCTGTCTCTTCCTCTGATCCGCCACTATATCGAGGTGAAGCGACTTGATGTAATTCGCAAGCAAACACAGCCGACCTCTGTAATCCTTTCACGGTGAGAGGCTCTCCCCGAGCTCAGCTCTCGTACAAACTCCATTACTTAAACACTCCATCGTTTCGTATCTCAATCAGAGTGCTTTTTGTCATCTTGAAATACTATGAAAGGCTCGATTTCTTGTGCTTCTTCAGCATCAGAGGAGATGGGACTAAAGGACTCGCAGTAGCCATCCGTGTTTCCCCAACAGGTGGTGGCTATGCTGGGTGGTGCTTCGCCGGGGGAACTGCTGTAGTGGCCCAGAAAACCTTCCTCCGGAACTTGTCTGATTTGGATTATGTCTTCCAGATAGACTTTGGTAACAAACTGAAAGATATCTTCATCCCTTTGGAGCTTGTTGATGAGGTGATGAAATTCATCCACCGAGGCTTCAATACCATCGGCTTCGACCATACAGGTAAACCAGCCGTGCGTTGGATCTCCTCTGTATTCTCCATCAAATGAAAAGTGAGCAAGGTAGAGCATTGATCCCCCTCCCCCCTAGAAAAATTGGCTTTCGGTTATGGGCCAGACTAGTAGGAGAGTGTGACTTAGTCAAGGGTGGAGGATGAAATCGTTGAAACCGTCGAAACCATTAAAGTCGTTGAAGTCGTAAATGGTAAACAGTGAACAGGAAACAAGAGAATCCAGGAGACAGGAGTCAGGAGACAGGAGTTGAGGTACAGGGTACAGGGTGCCTTACTCTATGCTCCATTTTTTTCACAACGGACCACGGACAACTGACAAAAGTTTTCCCTTTTTTACTGAGCCTTGCGCCTTGTGCCCTGCGCCTCTCCTTAATCTCACATCCCACATCTCACATCTACAATCCGCATTCCACAATCCGAAATCCGCAATTTTCTCCCCTTCCCTTTGACAACTGCCCATGTTTTGTTGCAGACTTAGTTCAGTAACTACCGGCTTCAGTCGAAAAGGGAGGTAGCGCGCATGGGGTCGTCAAAATTCAACCCAACAGAGATGTGGGAAGAGCACGTTCGGAAGTTACGGGCTATCGCATCTAAAATGGAGCAAACAGAGGTTTTTCTGGAAAGTGTGATGGAAAAACGCGCCAGCCCACGCATTCGCTCTCTTCTCCTGGCTTCTTATGTGCCCAGGAAAAATGAACAACAAGAATACATAATCTCGATTGGCAGGACTCTCGACGTGAGCGAGGGCGGAGCGAAGATAGAAACACACCGCCAGCTGGATAAAGGGTTGCAACTGGAATTAGAAATAGCAGTGGAAGATCAGATAATATCAGCCAAGGGGGTGGTGCTCTATTCTCAGGAACTCGGGAATGGCCTCTTCGGGACTGGAATCAGTTTCACTGCTATCAATGAGGAAGCCCGCCGCTTGCTTCGATCGTGAGGGGCGTGAAGCGCGGCAGAAAATAATCCGGATCCAAAGGACCCGGCCATGGGCTGCCTTAAGGGGCGGCTCAGAGTTTAAGGCACAGGGCCTGTGTTAACTGGCACCAGACAGCAAAGGCGAAACCATGAAGATACCAAAGTGGTTGATAGTTGCAGCCCTGGTTCTGGGTGGGCTGGCATGGTG
>JASFGC010000321.1:0-4422 GCA_050123975.1 Syntrophobacterales bacterium
AATGGTGTAGGTCATCAACTCAGAAGCGCGGGTGTAATATGGATGAATAATGCCGAAATATTGGAGGTCCAACAATGAGCCGTAACCTATACTACTAGCCGAGGCTATGAGGAGACCTCCACGACGGTAGAGCATGATGGCAGCATTGATAATGGTGAGTATGTACATGAATGAAAAAATGCTCTCGATGCCCCCGGTTACATAGATCAATGCCGTCACAAAAAGCACGTCGAAAACGAGCTGTACATAGGCAAAAAGAATGTATTTCTTGATGCGGTCTAGCAACAACGCATAGCAAAGAGTCAGGAAGTAGATGATACCGGTGAGAATGTACAATGATGCAAGTGAAGTATTAGAGAAGGAGGGATAAGCCCTGGCCTGTACAACAACGGTGGCAACGAGGAGAAAGGTGGCAAAAAGCAGCCTGAGGACCATGAGCCACTTGATTCTCCCCAGAAGCTCCTCGTTGCGTTCTGTTGAATCCTGTTCCAACTCAGACATGGTTGATCAGCCACCCATGGCTCCAGCCATCTGAAATATGGGAAGATACATGGAAACCACCAGACCACCTATGGTACCTCCCAGAAAAACCATCATAAACGGCTCGAGCATAGCGGTAAGAGCGTCAACGGCTGCATCAACTTCATCATCGTAGAAATCGGCAATTTTGCCCAACATGGTATCCAAGGCACCGGTGGCTTCACCCACCGAGATCATCTGTACAACCATGGACGGGAAAACCTCACTGTCGGCCAAGGGCTCGGCAATGGTCCGGCCCTCACTGATGCTTTGTCTGGTCTCCCGGATTGCCTCCTCGATGGTCATATTACCCGCAGTAGCCGCTACGATGTCCAGGCTATCCAGGATTGGGACACCACTGCTGATCATAGTACCCAGAGTCCGGGTGAATTTAGCCACAGCTACCTTGCGGAGTAGCATGCCGAAAACGGGAATCTCGAGGACCACCTTGTCCACCAGAGCTCGGCCTTTTTCAGTCTTATAGAATCGCCTAAAAGCATAGATGAGGAGAACGAATCCGACAATGATGTAGAGGATATAGTTTTTGAGGAAATCACTCATCGCTACCACGATCTGGGTGGGAACAGGGAGCGCCTTACCGAAATCGGCGAACATTGACTGGAACACCGGGATCACAAAAATCAGGATGACCGCTACCACCAGAACAGCAATGACCATAACCACGATGGGGTAGGTCATGGCTCCTTTGACTTTTTTCTTCAATTTGGCAGCCTTCTCGATGTAAGCTGCCAGTCGATTCAAGATGATATCCAGAATGCCACCGATCTCGCCGGCGGCCACAAGGTTAACAAAAAGGTCGTCAAAGACCTCAGGATGCTGTTTCAAAGCGTCGGCAAAAGTGGACCCTTCCTCGACGTCCTCTTTGATGTTCTTTAGTATCCTTTTAAACGTCTTATTTTCTTGCTGACTGAAAAGAATCTCCAAACATTGAACCAACGGCAGACCCGCGTCAATCATGGTCGCAAACTGGCGGGTCATAACCACGATGTCCTTTTCGGTCACCTTGGGCTGAAGAAACTTGACGTTTTCAAAGAGATCCTTGGGTTTTGGTTTGATCTTGGTGGGCTCAATACCCTGACGTCTTAAGGTGAGGCGCACGAAATTCTCGCTATCTGCCTCCATCTCACCCTTTTTCTTTTTTCCCTTACGATTGACCCCTCTCCATACATAATCTGGCATGGTCGCTCCTTTGTTCATTTAGTAGGCGTAAATGTTACGGATGGTTACATCCTCCCAGCCTAATCACCATGACCACGATTGTTTCTTTATCCCAGCGTTTCACGCTCTGCAGTTGTCCTGCTGTCTATGGTTGCCAGCCGATGAAAATAAGGCAAGCTAATCTTTCACCGAGCAGCGGACCACTTCCTCTACGGTGGTAATTCCATCTTTCAATTTGTTTATGCCTGACTGCCTGAGGGTCAGCATACCCAACCGCATGGCTTCACGTTTGATCTCGGTGCTGGAAGCTCCTACCAGAACCAGCTCCTTGAGCTCCTCGTACAGCGGCATAACCTCATAGAGAGCGATGCGGCCTTTATACCCTGTTTGGCTGCAGGTGGGGCAACCAGTACCATGATGGCACTTGAAGCTACCCACCTCTTCGTCAGGAACTCCTAAATCCAGCAAGGTCTCCTTGGGGATTTCCAACTCCTCTTTGCAATCCTCACAGATTCGGCGAGACAGTCGCTGAGCGAGAATAAGATTTACTGCCGAGGAAACCAGAAAGGGTTCCACCCCCATATTGAGCAAACGGTTGACCGTGCTCGGTGCATCATTGGTATGAAGGGTGCTCAAAACCATATGGCCCGTAAGCGCCGCTTTGATCGCGATTTCCGCGGTCTCGAAATCACGGACCTCGCCCACCATAATTATGTCTGGATCTTGACGCAGAAATGAACGTAGGGCCGATGCGAAGGTGAGGCCAATGGCTTCATGGATCTGCACCTGGTTGATCCCGCCTAGATTGAACTCCACGGGATCCTCAGCAGTGGATATGTTTTCTGTGGCTTTGTTCAATTCTGAAAGAGCACTATAAAGAGTTGTGGTCTTGCCGCTTCCAGTTGGTCCAGTTACCAGCACCATCCCAAAAGGTTTGTAGATCGCATCCTTAAAATTATCCAGCTGCTTTTCCTCAAAACCCAACTTGGTCATGTCCAGTTGGAGATTGGATTTGTCCAAAAGTCTGAGCACTATCTTCTCTCCAAACAGGGTTGGCAGCACAGACACCCGAAAATCCATCTCCTTGCCCTTGGTCTTGAGTTTAATGCGACCATCTTGAGGCAGGCGGCGTTCTGCAATATCAAGCCTGGACATGATCTTGATCCGCGAGAGAAGTGCGTTTCTCAGCTTCATCGGCGGCTTCATTACTTCGTAAAGGACTCCATCGATACGGTAGCGTACCCGAAAACTCTTTTCATAGGGTTCAATATGGATATCACTGGCCATCTTCTTGATTGCATCCACCAGAATCAGATTGACCAGCTTCACCACTGGCGCCTGCTCGGCCGCGCTCTCCAGTTCCCCAAGATCGAGCTCTTCAGAAGACTCAACCACATCTACGCCTTCTTCATCGAACTCACTCATAACATCTTCCAAGGATGCACCAGCATCGTAGAACCTGTCCATGGCCGACTTGATGGATGTCTCTGTTGCTACCGTAACACGGATGTTTTTCCGGGTGAGAAATTTAATATCATCAATGATAAAAATATTGGAGGGATCTACCATGGCTATAGTCAGCGTCTGCCCCTCCAAGGATATAGGAACGATCTTATACTTCTGGACGATGTTGGCGGGTATCATCTCGATCACGTCAGAATCAACGTCCAGTTTGGAGGGATCGGTGGAGGGCACACCGAATTGCTTGCTCAAGAACTCCATGAGCTCGGCCTCTTCGATATACCCCATCTTCACGAGGTTGCTTCCCAGCATGCCCCCGTTGGCTTTTTGCTCTTGGAGTGCGCTATCCAGCTGTTCGGGTGTGATCAACCCCTCGCGCACTAAGAAATTGCCCAGCTTCTGAGCCATTTAAGGACCTTACCTCCCTTAGTCCGGATATTTCATAAATAGGCTGCCGCGACCGCGAAACCAGGAACCCGCTGTGCGGGACTGAACGGCTTGTCCCGTCGAAGCTTTAGCGAAGACGGAAGCGCAGCGAGCGCCAATACTATGAGCGTTTTTCTCTTCGAGCCGAAATCATTACGTTCTCGCCTGTTTTTTCGGCTACGCTCCCCGGGACTATGCCCGGGATAAACAGGGAAAGCTCACTCTGCACGGTATTGTTCACCTGGGGTTCGCTCCGTACCCCTGTGATGGCCCGGCTCTCGGCGCACGCGGTTGCGCTGCTCGTAGCATACCCTTCTCCACCATCTCGACAGGGCGATTCGTGCAATATCCGGGCTAACAGGATTTCTTTATCCTGGTTTCGGGGTATTTATGCAAAATACAGACCAAGGGCCTTCAGGCCCATCCAACCCAGCAACCACAGCAATCCACACTGGGGAATGTAAGCTAATATCCAAAATCACTAATGATAATTTCAACTTAGGAAAACAACTTTTCTTTGTCAAGGCAAATTTCATTGCCGTGATATGGGGCTTTCTCGTGCTGCGGTACACTTTTTGATGCACCACTTTTGCACGTTTCGTACTTGAATGAGTTCACTCAGTGCGGCCACCCCAAGACACCGGCAGTCGATTGCTCGCTCAGTGCTTCAATTGACACATCTAATGAGGCGTGCAAGATATCACGGGATCTAGAGATTCGGCATACGATTAGTCAGCAGACTTGGATCCTCTAACCTGGAGCTCTCGACCTCATTGATCTGTCTGTTGACTCCTGCCTAGCAGCAAGACGCCATGCGCTTGGCGCCATGCTCTACCT
>JASFGC010000322.1:0-4418 GCA_050123975.1 Syntrophobacterales bacterium
TCAGGAAGGAAGTATTCCGGACCGAAAATCTGCTGCAGTTTTAGCCAGGCCGGCTGTCCAGGCAGGACCACCTCCCGAGCAACCTTGTCGGCATCCAGAACCCTTGCCCCTAATCGAGCAAAGGCTTCAGACACCGTGCTCTTCCCGGAAGCTATGCCACCTGTTAAACCAACTTTAACCATCACACACCCTCACACTACAAAATCCCGCTGACGCAATGCATGTAACTCCTGAGACTGCGCAACATGAAACGGAGATACGGCGATCCGGAGATGCGGAGATATTATTCGATGCGGCGACGCGGCGACAAGAAACACCCTGGTGATAAATTGCTCAAATTCTGACACCAGAAGGAAACATTTCGCCCTAACGTATGACCTTGCACTTGGATCATTATGCAGTGCGAATAACCCACTTGTCAGCATCGATAATCATTCTAACTAGCTGCGACAAAATGTGTTCGTATCGTTCATCGAGTTCCTGAAAGATTTCCTGTTCTATGTAGCTGCAGCGACAGGCAAACTCTAATAATACCTGAGTCTCTGCAGACTCACTCTCTGAATCACTTAACTTGCTCACAAATGCCGCTCTGTAGCGTCTTTTGCGCCACGCTTCTGACAAATTAGTGCAGACTGACCGTGAAGATCGCCTCATTTGATCAACGAGAGAATATGTCTCCTCTTTGGGGAAGTTCTTGGTCAGTTCGAATATCTCCATGGCCAGATCCATTGCGGCCTTATATACTCTCAAATCTCTGAAGGTGCTTATTTTCTGCTTTGGTGCCCCCATTCTTTCCCCCCCCTATCAATGCTTCAATCAGTAAGCTCATTAGATCGCCGTCTCTCCGTCTCACCCCCTCTCCGTCTCTCCGTTTCGCCGCTTCGCCGCATCGCACCATTACTATGTCATTCCTTTGTATTCTGGCAATACTTCCGCAAAAACTGCAGTAGGTCGCTCATGTCTTGTGGCATCGGTGTCGACAGATCGAGCCTCTCACCAGTGGCTGGGTGTTCCAGCTTTAATCGGCGGGCATGGAGCATCTGGCGTCTCACCTTGCTGAGACGGCCGCGCACCAGAGGATTCTCTATAGATCGCACCCTTTTTTTGCCTCCATAGGTGGCATCTCCCACCACTGGATGCTGGGCATGTGCAAAGTGCACCCGAATTTGATGAGTTCGTCCCGTCTTGATTACTACCTTCACGAGAGAAACTTCGCCAAACACCATCTCGAGCCACCATGAAGTGAAGGCATCCCGGCCGCCTTCTATAATTCCCATCTTCTTACGATTCTTGGGATGCCGCTGAATAGGAGCGGTAAATTCTCCAGAAGACTGGCGCAAGCGGCCATACACCAAAGCGGTGTATTCTTTGTAAACACTCTTTTTCTTGAACTGGCCACTGAGATGCCGGTAAGCGGAATTGTTTTTTGCCACCACGATGATCCCGCTGGTATCTTTGTCGAGACGATGGACGATCCCGGGTCTCAGTGGTCCCCCCAGATCAGCCAGGTGGTCACAATGATGGAGGAGACCGTGTACCAGGGTTGATTTTCGGTGGCTGGTAGCCGGATGAACCACCAGACCAGGGGGTTTGTTGACCCCGATGAGATGCTCGTCTTCATATAGTATCTGCAAGGGGAGTGGTTCAGGTGTGAGTTCAGGGGGAGGTGGTGGTGGCAGAGAGACTGAAACCTGTTCTCCGACCCTCAGTCTGTAACTCGCCTTCTGTGGTTTGCCGTTGACCTGGATGTGATTATTCTCGATGAACCGCTGAACCTGATTACGAGATAGTTCCAGATCCATGCGGCTCAAGAACACGTCAAGCCGAGAGCCAGCATCTTGCTGAGAGACTTCGAACCTATGTACTGACACACTCCCCACCGAATGACACGGCGACGCGACGATACGGAGACACGCAGAGAAATATGACTCATGACGAGTTCACTCTTTCCCCGTGTCGCCGCTTCACCGCGTCGCCGCGTCGATTTGTCCTTGCCTCTTTTTTCTGTCCACATGGAACAGATGGAGGTTGGTGACGGCAGCGCCGCACTTAATGGCGGCGTTGTCTTTGTTCCTCTTTGAGTGTGGTAAAAATCATCCGACCAGCAGTGGTCTGGAGGATACTGGTTACCGAGGCTTCCACCTCCTGACCAAGATGCCTGCTGGCATTCTCAACCACCACCATGGTGCCATCGTCCAAGTAAGCAACTCCTTGCCCTTGCTCTTTGCCCTCCCGCATAATCTGCAGGTGAAGCACCTCGCCAGGTAGCACCATCGGTTTGAGGGCATTGGCCAGTTGATTGATGTTGAGAACAGGCACCCCTTGCAGCTGCGCCACCTTGTTCAAATTGAAATCGTTGGTGACAATCTTGGCATGCATCTCCCGGGCAAGGGCGATGAGTTTGGCGTCCACCTCTTTGATGTCCGGATAGTCCTCATCCACCACTTTCACCTCGACAGTATCACCCTTTTGCATGCGATTGAGGATGTCCAGGCCCCTTCGCCCTCTGGCGCGTTTCAGGTTGTCTGCAGAATCGGCGATGTGTTGCAGTTCCTGCAGAACAAACTGGGGGATGATCAGCGGACCTTCTAGGAAGTCGGTTTCGCAAATATCGGCAACGCGCCCATCAATGATGACACTGGTATCGAGAATCTTGCCGCCATTCTTCTTATGCGACCCTTTGGCGAAAAACCCCCAACCCGGCCATTTGAACTCCTCCACTTTCTTGCCCCCCAAAACCAGACCGATGTAACCGAAAGTGCAGCTCAGGATTACCAAGGTTGAGATGCGGATTGCGCTATTCTGCAGGCCGCTGAAAGCATAACCCAGTAAATGGGCCATTCCCAACCCGAGAAAAAGACCGAAGGTCCCGCCCAGTATCACCTTGAGTGGAGCTCTTTTTATGATTTTTTCTATGGATAATGCAAGGAGTGCAAAGATGAATCCGGTAAGTGCCCCCACCAATTTGCTCCAAATACCCCAAGGAAGGTGCAGATAATGCGCCAGCATATATCCGCTGACCGAACAGACAAGAACCAAGAGCAAACGCAAAATAGTCTGAGCAATGCTCACTCTTAACTCACCTCCTTTCTTGACTTGGGACTTAGTCCCAAGAGGAATTTTGGCATATTAGAACAGTGGAATAATGACAAAGCCGGTTTATTCTTTCAAGAGCCGAAAATACCGCGGATGTCTTTTTCCACTTGGCTCTCATCCTGCTTTTGAGCTATGGATATCTCTTTCACCAGAAGGCTCCGGGCAGTGTCCAGCATTTTTCGCTCACCAAAGGAGAGCTCTTTATCCTCGCGGAGGATAAAGAGATCGCGCAAAACTTCAGCCAATTCGAACACGGAGCCAGTCTTGATCTTATCCATATACTCACGATAGCGTCGGTTCCAGGTCTGATTGTCCGGTACAATCTCTCTTTCCTTGAGAATCGCGAAGATTAGCGGCACCTGATCGGCATCTATCACTTGACGCAACCCCACGCTGTCCACGTTATCCAGAGGAATCATTATGATCATGCCGTTGTCCAGAATACGCATGATATAAAAATCCTGTTTGCGCCCAGAGATCAATTTACTCTCGATTGATTCAATCACCCCAACGCCGTGAGCTGGATACACGGCTAGGTCACCAACATTAAACATGACTGCCTTCATCCTTCCAAGAATACCACTGCCGGCAGATCCAAGAGCCCAGACTCAGAGGTCGACCGCGATCTCTAAGCCATCTCTGCAAAAACTGCCAAGCAAACGCTACAAAAGATAGTTCTTGCTGATAAACTGCCTTGGTCTTCTGTTTGTCTTGCCTTTCTCAGTCCCCACACCCCTTCACGGTAACCGATCGTATCCCCATAGAGAAAACAAGGCGAGAACAGACACTGTGTATTCTAACACAAAATGATACCATTATCAGCAATCTCCTGAAAGCAAAATTGACAGTCCGGTTTTTGGCAATAATGGTTAGCCCGGATATTTCATCAATCACTTGCTGCGACCACGAAACTGGGAACCCGCTCGCCAACCCCGTCCGCCTCAGGCGGACTGCGGGGGATGCGCTCGCTAGAGCATTTTCATGAAATATCCGGGCTAGGCACAAAAAAGAAAGGAGGCGGCTCATGCAAGCCGCCTCCTTCACATCTGGAATCAGATGGTGGGGTCTTGCCCCGCCATCTTTTGTCTTCCTGTACTACTTAATGCCGTGGATCATGATCAACACCGGGGCACTCACCAAAGAGACCACCGAGACCAGCTTGATCAGGATGTTCATGGTGGGTCCGGAGGTGTCTTTAAAGGGATCACCCACGGTATCGCCCACAACGGCTGCCTTGTGATTGTCGGAGCCCTTGCCGCCGTAGTGGCCTTCCTCGATGTACTTCTTGGCATTGTCCCAGGCGCCGCCGCCGTTGGACATGA
>JASFGC010000323.1:0-4418 GCA_050123975.1 Syntrophobacterales bacterium
TTGCAGCAATGATTGAATCGTAAGCCGCAAAGCACCGGCCAGTGACAACTTAAACAACTCCGGTCTCCAGCGGTGGGGTCAGGTCATAGATTACCAACTCATTGATCGTCAGTGTGCGGAGCGGATTCTCACTTTCGCAAGCCGGATCTCCGCCTCACTGCTGAGTGGATTTGGCAAGGGGCACCTAAATACCTGACCCCATCACTGGAGACCGTCCCCCAATCTTCCCAAGACTGACACCACATTATCGCCCAAACATCCAAGTGAATCTCCTCGACCAAAGGTCGGAGCTTCTAAACTCTTTCAAAAAATATCTCCTCCCCCTTGGAGACTGATTCACAATTCACCCAACTCGTCATTCCGGACGAGCGCCGCTTCGCGGGGCGAGATCCGGAATCTAGTGAAAGTTCTATGCAATGGCCTTCTTCCTGGATCCCGGCTCGCGTCCGCCGTGGGCGAACTTGGCCGGGATGACGAATTGTGACACAATCTCATGGGAGAAGAGATTAAAGGAACAAATCAGTGAAGTTCGTTACTTTACTAGTAGGTTTCCTTGTGACATTATTGTTGAGTGTAAGAAATTTACACTATCTCTTATAAAAGATAGTATTCGCTCAGGAGAAAGGGGAGATGAAAAAATTACTCTATCGGTCCTTGCAAACATTTATAGTGTGCGGAGTGCTTCTCGCCTGCGTTGGTAGCCTTCAATTTACTGTCTTTTACGATGGAGATGAGGGATTAAAACAAGAGGACCCGGTAGTATGGAATCAACAAGAAATAGGTAAAGTGCACTCAGTGAAACAGAATCCCCAGGGTCGCCTCGCTGTGGGATTGAAAATTGCCAGAGATTTTCGTGAGAAAGTTACAGACCAAAGTCGCTTTCTTATCCAAGCCGATCCCCAAAATTATTGGCAAAAGCATATAGAGATGATCAATCTGGAGAAAGGGGGAGATCCTCTTCCCAATGGCGCTGAAGTTGAGGGTAGCACCTATCTTTCTCTCCAGGTAGAGAGAGGAAGCCGGGGACTCGCTGCTTGGTCGCAATTGCTACGGCAAGAACTAGAGCGTTGGCAGAAAGAGTTGAACCAGCTTCCTGAGGAGGAATGGTACCAAGAGCTCGAGCGCCAGATGGATTATTGGCTGGACGAAATGGAGCAGGCCGGGGTTGAAACGCGTCGATATTTCAGAGAAGAAGTGCTCCCCCGGCTAGAAGAGGCAGTGCGGGAGCTGAAAAGAAGATTGCGAGAGTTGCACAAAGAAAAAGATGCGGATATCTTACAGATAAAGTTGGAAGAATTAAGACGAATATGATGAAGACAATACTAGCCCGGACATTTCATGAATTACTTGCTGCGACAAGGGATATGGCCGTCCTTCCTGGCGTCCTCGGTTGTCGGCCCCTGCGACGTACCGTTCAGGTACGGAAACCAACACCCTGCGGTTGCCCGGTGGCACGCCCATCTTCCTAGTCTCGCGACAGCAATTCATGAAATGTCCGGGCCAGAGGTGAAGATAAATGAGTGTGGAAGAGATAATGGAAAAACATGGCTTTCGCCTTTCAGCAAGCTGCGCCGGCACAGCATGGTATACGAAGTTCATCCAGTATGACGGGAGACGTGCTTATGTGACTGTCATGGATAAAAATGGGGAGGGGTTGCCCCAATCACTGGATGAACCTGTGCAGGTAGGAATCTATGACTTGCGTTCTGGCGACGAACTTGAGAGCAGCCAGCACATGAGCTCGCTCAACTCCTATCTTGAGTCACTGGAGGGATAGAGTCGCCCCTGAGAGGATGTATCTACTTCTGCGCTATAAAGAATCCGAACTCAAAGGGCCCCGGCGATTGTAGATTTGTCCTTCGGACTCCCACCCTGCGGGTGGGTTCCCGGTTTGTCCTGCGGACTCCCACCCTGCGGGCGGGTTCCCGGTTTCCAAGCACCAAATCTCAGGGTTTCAGATGTCGGGTGTAATGAAGTTACCAGGTGTCAGGTTTCAGGTGTCAGGAAAGCAAAAAAAGACTGAAAACTGCAACCTGTTTGAGCGAAGCGACAGCGAGGAACACTGTTTGCCGCGCCGAAGCCCTTGAGGCGAAGGCGGGAACACTGAAACCTGATACCTTCACAAGAGCTCGCCACCTGTACCGGCAAAGATACTGAACTCTGACTGGGATCGAGGGTTAGGTTTTCGACGCTAAATAAAAAAGCCCGCCTTTCGACAGACTTCTCCTTCAACCTTCCTCGGTTCTATAATTTCCTGAGCCCGTGCCTAAGCCTTCTTTTTTTTCCGGGCAGCTTTTCTCTTTTTCTTAGCTTTTGGCTTTGCCTTTGGCTTTGCAGCTTTAGCCTTGGCCTTCGCAGCCGCCGCAGCCTTGGCCTTCCTCGCTTTCTGCAATTTTTCCCCTAGTCCAAGGGCCTTCGCAGTCTTTCTTCGCTTCGCACTAAGTGCCTTTGAAGCCAAGGGCTGTCGAGCTGAAAAGCCCCATTTTTTACGATACTCTGCAGGAGTCAATCCGAATTTTGCCAGAGTTCTTGTAGTAAGCTGTTTGTACTTCTTGCCATCTTCCAAGTTAATGATGTAGTTTCTCTGAATAGATTTTCTCGGTTCTATTGGAGGAGCATCTGCTTCCGGACCACCCTCCTCGATTGTTTTAATGTTTCTAAGGGCATCAAACGTCTTTTTGAGTGCTGCAACCATTTCATCAGCTCCCATTACAGCATGTGAAGCCTGTGCAGCTACAATTTCTGATGCCATTTCAGTTAAACTTTTCCCCATATCATTGTCCTCCTTTCATCAGTATCTATATAATATAAATAAAACACCAAACATCAAAAAAATAAAGTAAATTAAATTAGTTGTCAACAACTATTTGATATCTCAGTATTAATCAGTTTCATCTATTGTATTATACAGCAACCACATGAAATGATTCTTCTATTATTGCAAGCTACAAATCTACACAACAGCATACTAACACGTATGCAATAATCTACCGCTAACCTTCCCCTTGAATAGTGAAGAATCCGGACCCAAAGGACCCGGCTTTGACCTGACCCCTAAGGGGGCTTCCATACTCCTTCCCCCTTGCGATTGAGGATGCAGGTGTCAGGTGTCAGGAAAAAAATTAGCCGCTACACACGTAAACCTTTATGTGTGCTGAAACCTGAACACTGAAACCTGAAACCTCTTTTGCAGGCAAAGCCATTGTATTCTGACCTGGCCCGAAGGACCAGGTTTTCGATGTTGAATAAATGAGAGATGCGAAACTGGGAACCCGCTTGCGGGACTGAGCGGCTTGTCTCGTCGAAGCTTTAGCGAAGACGGAAGCGCAGCGAGCGCGAAGAAACTGGGAACCCGCTTGTCGTAGATGCCGCTTGCGGTGCGGGACTGAGCGGCTTGTCTCGTCGAAGCTTTAGCGAAGACGGAAGCGCAGCGAGCGCGAAGAAATGCTCAATGATACATGATTCGTTGAGTCAGTCCAATGGTTTTCGGTTCGGTGGAGTTCACACATTGCCAAGATTGAAGCTCCCTGCAGCAAGCTGCAGGGAATCTTCGAAATGTAAAAAAGTGATTCCATTTTATTGTAGTTCGCTCGCTAACCCCGCAGCCCCGCTGAAGCGGGATCTCCGCTTCGCTACGACAAGCTACGGGGAATGCGCTCGCCCTGTTGAATTTCCCGAAGGGAACCCTATTCAACGGGGCGAGCTCGAGCATTTTCATCGGAGCAATCCCGTTGAAGCAGGACTTCGCAACAACGATTAATAGGCATTATTGGTACGCAACGTGCATATAATGGACGTGTATTCCTACCGATTAATCCGGTATCGATATAAATGGGTCATAGAAACATTTAACTTTTGCGCCTGGACTCGTAATAATTATTTCGACTGTTTGAGAATGACGAGGATTTTACACAATAAGGTAATAGAAATGAAAAAGCTTGCCATTATTTCTATTGTGAGTTTTTTTCTGATTCTCGTTTTTAGCTGCGGTCAAGAGGACCTGGACCAAGATAGGTTAGATACCATAAGAGAGATAAAAGTACTTCTCAAGCAAAAGAACTTTGAGGCAGCCAGGCTTATGGCTATTGACACTCTCGATCCACAGTTAAGAGCACTTTACTATGAGGCTGATGAACATCTCGGGCATGCATCACATCTTGATGTAAGGTGCAATGAGAGAATTGAAGAGATTCTTTATGAGATTGTCAGGAAAGTCCCGGCCAGTAATGTACGATTCAATAGAGATATCTACGCTGAATTGCACACTCTCTATCCGGAAAATGAACTCTATAAAAAGAAATTCATTTACTATGACAGAAAACAAAGAGGAGTTTTTTAAAATTAGCTGGGCTTAGCCCTGGTGTGTCATGAATCAGTAGTATTGGAGCCTTTTTCTTCTTGCATGCCACCAACCTGCC
>JASFGC010000324.1:0-4409 GCA_050123975.1 Syntrophobacterales bacterium
TATCCGCGCTCCACGAGCCACAGCATCTTCAAGCTGAGTTTTGATGCCATCAATGGCTCGAGCGCTCGCCACAGGCCCCATCTCAGTGGCTGGATCTTCTGGGTTTCCCACCTTGACCGCTCTGCTTAACTCCAGAAATATCTTTAAAAAGTCATCGTGAATCGCTTCATGCACATAAACGCGTTCAGGGGCGGTGCAGGTCTGACCGGCATAGATATATTTGGCTTCAGCCAGCTCCTGGGCCGCAACCTCCAGGTCTCCTCCAGGGAGTACAATGAAAGGGTCTTTGCCTGGTCCCTCAAAAACGAACTTCTTCTTATAGTTTTTTATGGCATCCCGATACCGGCCAGCATATTCATCGGTGCCGAACAAACAAATTGCCGGAATCTGGGGATCTCTAATGACATGCTCAATAAAAGTCTTACCATCAGCATAGTCGAAACGGATAGAATCGCCAAAAATTGGCTGGTAAATCGACTCAGTGAAACTGGCAATCTCAGAACCCCGCGAAGCAAACTTCACCCTTACCCGGTTGCCAACCAAGTAAATGGAGACTATGGCAGTATTCAGCCAAGCGCTGCCGTTGTACGGCAAGATCAAGGCAACTTCTTGTTCGGGATCACATAGGGGTTGTCGAGTGGCAAAAGTATCAAGCAGTTGATCAAAGCCCCGTAAGTTCTTCAGATTGACATCCACTTCTATGCTGCACTCTCGATGGGTGAAGCCAGTGTCTCGGACTGCAATGGAAATCAGTTCATCCCGCTTTTCCTTGATCTTTGCAATCAAGCGATGCACCCGCTCCAGTCTCTCCTCAACTCCCGTCATTCCTTACCCCTATAAAAAGATGAACTTCAGCTATTTATCTCAATCTTTTATCTTATAATTTTGCGACGACCGGTTTCAATAGATTCTTTCATATAGGTTCTCTTATACTGCTTGCTCCACTCTGCCAGCTATTTTGTCCATACTGTCAGCTGCCCGCTGCCTACTGCCAGCTGATAAAAGCTTGCTTTTTTCAAACAGACCATTATGTTATACCCTCAAGCTGTAATGTATTATTTCGGTACTCTGGTGGAACTCGTCCATGGCTCAATCCAATGATAGATGCATAGGAGTGAATGTATGACAATAAAAGAAGAGGAATTCCATTTCAAGGTAAACGATGAGGTGTGGCACAAGGGGGGCTATTTTTATCAAAAAGCTACGATCACAGCAATAGAGGGAGAACAGGTGACTCTCGGAAACGAGGAGGCTACCATTGACAACCTTCTACCAGCCTCAATTTTCAATGTCCCCGATGGGATAGTAGGCTTAACTTACGAAACCCACATCTACAACTATCTGGTTTTTAGGACCTATACCAGCAACCGGGTGAATGACATGGATGCCAGAGAAAAGGCTGAAGGACTTTACGTGGAGAAATCGGTGGGCGAGACGTACCAGCGTCAACATTTCCCCGGGCGTCCAGCTGGGAAAGCGGATGTTTTGAGATTGCTTGCTGATCTAGAAGAGCAGAGTTAGAACTCAGCAGGCAGCAGACAGCTAGCAGCCGGCAGTTAAAGAATACCGTTTAGCCTTGTACAGCTCTTCATGAAAGAGACTAGTTGAAGCTCCCTGCAGCAAGACCTGTCGACGAGCTCAGGTCGAGTCGCTGCAGGGAATTTTCGAAATGTAAGGAAGTGATTCTATTTCATTGTAGTTCGCTCGCTAACCCCGCAGCAAGACTTGTCGACGAGCTCAAGTCGAGTCGCTACAGGGAATGCGCTCGCAGGAGCATTTTCAATGATTAGACCTGAGGTGAACGAGATAGAGGACTGGCTTCGAGAAGTTCGCCGCGATTTCCACAAACATCCGGAGCCACGATTCAAAGAAACCAGAACGGCTGCTCAGGTTGCAGAGCACCTCCGCAGCTTTGACCTTGAGGTTACAACCGGAATTGGTGGAACCGGAGTGGTCGGTCTGTTAAGCGGTACTTCCTCCGGTAAGACTTTTGCTATCCGCGCTGATATGGATGCCCTGCCTATTCAGGAAGAAACCGGTGCAGATTACTGCTCGCGCACGCCTGGATTTATGCACGCTTGCGGTCATGATGCCCACATGACCATGGCACTCGGTGTAGCCCGGGTGTTGGCATCATCATCTGCATTACGCAACCATCTTACAGGTCACGTGAAGTTTATTTTTCAGCCAGGTGAGGAGGGTGGACACGGCGCCAGAGAAATGATTCGCGATGGCGTTCTCGAGAACCCCAAGGTGGATAGGATAGTTGCCGCCCACGTTGCTCCCCTCATACCTTTCGGCACGGTGGGTATCTATCTTCAGGAAGCGTGTGCCTCTGCAGACGCTTTTTATATCAAGATAACGGGCCAGGGTGCCCACGCAGCATACCCCCACCTGAGCCGAGATCCCATTTTAGGCGGGTCCCAGCTTATCACAGCCATTCAGTCTATTGTGAGTCGTAACACTGATCCCAGCCAGGGTCTCGTCATGAGCGTCACTCAGGTTCAGGCGGGCACCGCTACCAACGTTATTCCTGAGGAGATCTCGATTGCAGGAACAATTCGTGCTCTCAACGATGATGTGCGCACCCTGGCGATGAGCCGTTTGGAGGATTTGGTCCGAAGTATATGCCAAGCCCATGAATTGAGTGGTGAGATCACTTTTGGCGATGGTTATCCAATAATGAGAAACCACGAGCCGATTAGCCGCTTCGTCGCCGAGACAGCAGCAGAGATGCTCGGAGAGGACAAAGTTATTATCCGCCAGCCCAAGTTTGGCAGTGAGGACTTCGCTTATTTTCTCGAACGCTGTCCTGGAGCGGGCTACGAACTTGGCTGTTCAAATGAGGCCAAGGGTATCACCAACATGCTGCATACCCCGCAGTTTGACATCGACGAAGATGTTCTACCTTTGGGGGTTGAGCTCTATTTACGGCTTATTGAAAAGTATTTTGAGTAGCTTCCAGCTTTTCTCCTTTTTTTCGCTATGCGCTATGCGCCATGCGCAAAGCGATAAACTGATAGCTGACAGCTGACGGCTGATAGCTAAAAAATGATTTCTTTCTATAATGTAAGCAAATCCTTCGCCAAACAGGATATCCTTGTAGATTGTTCCTTCCAGGTAAATGCTGGTGAGCGGGTGGGCATCATCGGCGCCAACGGCTCCGGAAAAAGCACGATCTTTAAACTCCTCCTCAACCTCGAACACCCTGATCAAGGTCAGATTTCTCGGCCCAAACACCTTCGCTTGGGTTATCTCCCCCAGGATGTCCTTCATTTTCATGGCAAGACAGTTCTGGACCAAGTCATAGATGTGGCGGAGGAAGTGCAGGCAATTGAAGCGGAGCTCTCACTGCTGGCCGATCAATTGGAACAGCCTCTGCCTGAAGCTGAATTGACAGCAGCGGCACAACGCCAAAGTCGCTTGCTTGAAGAATACCACAGGCTCGGCGGCTACGATCTCGAGGCCAGGGCCCGCAAGGTGCTCGGGGGGCTCGGTTTCACTGAGAAGGATATGGACCGGCAGGTGGAGGAGATGAGTGGGGGCTGGGCCATGCGTGTAGCTCTCGCCCGCATCCTCCTGGCAGAACCGGACCTGATTCTCTTGGATGAGCCAACCAATCATCTCGACCTCGATTCACTTGTGTGGTTGGAAGAGTATCTTGTTCAGATCACTTCTTCGCTCATGCTTGTTTCCCATGACCGGGTTTTTCTCGATCGAGTTGTCCACCGTCTCCTGGATCTGGAAAATGGACTATTGACCTCGTATCCAGGAAATTTTCAACGCTACCTGGAAGAGAAAGAGAAAAGACTGAAGAGCCAGTGGGCTGCCTATCGCCATCAACAGGAGCAGATTCGTCAAATCAAACGGTTTATTGATCGCAATCGAGCGCGCAAAGATCGGGCCAAGCAAGTGCAAGGACGTCTTAAAATGCTTGACAAAATGGAGATCATTGAGCCTCCTCCCTCCCCTGACCGGTTTTCTTTCACCTTTCCACCGCCATCTCGTGCTGCCAAGATAGTGCTGGAATTAAATAAAGCTTCCAAAGGCTATGGCGATCAGCCAGTAGTGAGGGAGATCAACCTCACCATTCAGCGTGGTGATCGTGTGGCACTCATCGGTCCAAATGGAGCCGGCAAGACCACGTTGGTGAGGTTAATGGCCGGAATGTTAACTCCTGATAGGGGCAAGGTTTTACTCGGCTCCGGAGTAAGAATCGCGTATTTTGCCCAACAGCAACTGGAGCTCCTCAATCCGCAACAGACAGTCCTGGAATCCCTGCAGTCGGTGGCTGGTGACCTGGGTCAGGGACGTCTGCGCAACCTGCTGGGTGGCTTCCTTTTTCGAAACGATGAAGTGGATAAGCTGGTGTCGGTGCTGAGTGGCGGTGAACGAAGCAGGCTTCTTCT
>JASFGC010000325.1:0-4405 GCA_050123975.1 Syntrophobacterales bacterium
GGGATAAAGTCCGCCAGGCTGCGCGCATGCAAAATCTCAGCCCTGATCAACTGCTCTCGGCGCGGTTGTTCTCGAGGTATTATGAGAGACGGTTTTCCCTGGCTCAAAATCTCGCAAACCGTATTGTATCCTCCCATGCTTACCACAACATCGGCAGCCCCAATAAGTCTTTCCATGCGTCTATAGAACCGGTAGGAACGCACCCCAAGACTTCTGCTTCTATTGAAAATATCAGTTCTCATCTTCTTGGGCATGAAGGGCCCGGTAACCATCACAGTTCGAAAAGGAGGTGATCCTCCCCACTCTTCCAGCATTCTGAGATAGGCATCCATGTGAGCATAGCCGTCGCCACCCCCCCCGGTTGTTACCACCACCAATTTCTCTTCTGGCTCGAGCCGCTGTTCCCGGCGCACTTCGCGTACCTCTCCAGGTTTAGTCACCCGGCGCTGAATATAGCCGGTAAACACTATCTTCCTGCTGATATTTTCTGGGATATCATACTCACGAATCGGGTCATAAAAATCCTGATTACCATACACCCAGATTTCTGAATAGTATTGTTCCAGGACATCATAGACATTCTTCTCTTCCCAGTCTTTCTTCGTACTGGCGGCATCGTCCATGATATCCCTGAGACCTAGAATGGTCTGGGTGTCTGGGTGACAGCGTTTCAGCCACTGCAGGGTCGGGATGATTTCCCTTTTGAGGCCCAAAGGAGCCTTATCAACAATGAACAGGCGTGGTTGAAAGGCCTTGGCAGTGCTGGTAATAATGGTTTGTCTGATTTTTAGCGCATGGCGGGTGTTTATCTTGATGGAGAGGGGAAGGTACTCCTCATTCGTCATCTTGATCATTCCAGGCACCCGGACGAAATCGATTTGTTGGGGAAAACTGAAGCGGCCGACTATTGGACTCCCGGTGAGAACGATGGTATTGACATTGTGGTCTCTCAGGTGGGAGGCAATGGCCAGGGTTCGACGAATATGCCCGAGGCCGTAGGTGTCATGGGAGTACATTAAAATGTTATAGGTGGACTTGCGGGCCATGCATACTTCCAATCAGATCTCTGTCGACGCAGTAGCGCTCATGAAAGTGGTCTCTCTTGAAGGCCCACTCAGGTCATCCCGGCAGACATCGCGACTCTACTAGAATACCCCTAAAAGGTCAAGTGGAAGTCCCCTTGACTGTAAAGCAGGCTGCCCTATAATCATAGCTCAAAGCGAACCCGTCTTGCCAAAATTGTGTTTAGTACGTAGTGTTAATCCTTTGTACTCATTCTCGGAGGGATTTCTCTTATGGCTGCTGTACAACTCGGCATTGATAACCTGCTCGCGTCACAGCCAGACTGGCTGCAAAGCGCACGGATCGGTTTACTTGCCAACCAGGCCTCTGTGGACAACCATCTCCGCCACACGCAAGATCGGCTGCTCAAGGCTGGAACCAATCTCACTGCCATCTTTGCTCCTCAGCATGGTTATCTTGGTGAACAGCAGGCCAACATGATCGAGTCCGATGATTATACCGACAAGCACCTGGGCATCCCCGTGTTTAGCCTATACAGTGCGACCCGGCAACCCACAGACGCTATGCTCTCACACATCGACATCCTTGTAGTTGATCTACAGGACGTTGGTACCCGAGTCTATACCTTCGCCTCCACCTTGGCATTCTGTATGGAGGCAGCCAAAGATCACGATGTTAGGGTGGTGGTTCTGGATCGACCAAACCCAATCGGCGGCAAGCGAAGTGAAGGTAACCTTCTTGACCCTGTGCGTAGCTCTTTCGTCGGCCGTTATCCAATTCCTATGCGCCACGGTCTTACCCTAGCAGAGCTGGCGCTCCTTTTTAATGAGTCCTTTGGCATCGGCGCCTCTCTAGAAGTCTTTCACCTGAGTGGCTGGGAACGTTCCATGCTTCATAGGCACACGGGTTTGTATTGGGTTCCACCCTCTCCCAATTTGCCCACACCAGAGTCAACCCTGGTGTACCCTGGCCAGGTTATATTGGAGGGGACCAATCTTTCAGAGGGGCGGGGCACCACCACACCCTTTGAGCTTTGGGGTTCTCCATACCTTAAATCTGAACTGATTACTGAACGTCTCGACCAGGAGGACCTATCCGGCCTGATATTGCGCCCTGCCCGCTTCACGCCCTCATTTGACAAATGGGCAGGCCAGAGCTGCGTTGGCTTTCAGATTCACGTGGCCGATCCCGAAAAATACCAACCCTATGCTACCTCTCTCACCCTGGTGCAGGCGGTTCTGACTACACACCGCGACGAATTCCAATGGGCCACGCCTCCTTACGAATATGAGTTCCACCATCTACCCATAGAAATAATCCTCGGGAGTGTTGACTTGCATGCCCAACTGGAGGCAGGAGTTTCGGTAAAAGATCTGCAGCGAAGCTGGGAACCCCAGTTGCGTGACTTTCGCAAACTTTGTGAGCCCTATTTACTCTATTCCTAGTGCGAATATCTTAAGGATCCACCTGTGCCTTGAAATTGATGAGTATTGGCAGACTGAAATGGCTTACAATTTGCAGAACTTGACCCTGATGGCAAGACAAAGATCGTCACCGCTGACGCAAAGCGCTAAGCGCAGAGCACAAAGCGTGAGGTAAAGAGGTAAATAGTAAACAGTGAACGGTAAACCGATCATGCCCTGGCACCGCGACTGTTCACCGTTTACCATTTACCGTTCACTCTTTTTTTTCGCTATGCGCCATGCGCAATGCTCTTTGCGAACTGGACTGGCTCTGAGGACCAGGTTTTCGATTTTAAATAACTCTTGTTTTTAAAAGCACTTACTTTATCTCTATCTCCTTATAATCGAGGCAACAGCTATGGGTTGCGTCTATCACCCGGATATAGACTCTATCGCCTACTGTGATCAGTGTGAAGCCGAACTCTGTGAAGGCTGCACCGTCCGCGTTGAGGACGGTCGCACTGTTTGCCACCGCTGCATGCTGGCTCTTTCACTCAACGATGTCAAGAGTGAAACCACCATTCGTGAGCAGGAAGAAGAAGATCGGCGCGTCGGCCTGCAGAAAAAATGGCGCCCCTCTTACATTGTGTCAGTGCTCACGATTGGTTTGGTATTGGTACTGGTACTTGTAGGGCTCAGGTTTTATTGGGATCGCACTGAACTGAGATCAGCGAGGACTTTGGATCTCAACAACCCCGTGGAACTGCTCGCGGAATTCCAGGCAATTCTGGCCCGTTATTCGGTGGCGAACGGCAATAGTTACCCTGACAGCCTCCAAGAGCTTATACCTCGCTATCTCAATGATGCAGCAGAGAACATTGGGGTTTTGCGGTATCTTGAGTACAATCTCAATGCGCGCGAAGGCTACCTTCTCCGCATTAAGCCGGAATCACCAATTTCAGGAGAAAACTTAATTGCCACCGCACAGGATATTTACCCTAACGTTGCAGACCTACACCGAGGAAAAACGCGCTAGAGTGCGCCAAATGTGGCCGCGCACAGTCTTGGTCAGGACGAAGCGTACTTCACCGTACGTGAGGTCCTGGCCGAGGCGAGCACAGCCGCAGATGGTGTGCTATGGCGCGAGCCTAGTGTTTTTTACCGGTGTGGGTTTGCAATGTTAGGGTTGACTCTGTCAGGAAGGGAAAATAGCCAGTAATGTCCATGAAGCACCAGTTGTTTAGGCGAAGCAATGGTTTTACCGTATTGGAACTTGCGGTGACCTTAGGAGTGGTGGCAGTTCTTGTTGCAGTTACAATTCCAACCTATACCGCGTATTACCGGCATGAAAGTAAAGTTGAATGCCAAGCTTCAGTGTTGAATTTCCTCAATGCTCAAAAATTGTACTATCTCGACAATCAGACTTTTTATCCTCTTCGGCCAGGTCAGAAAACCGATAGTGCGGGAGTCGTCGCCCTCATCGGCTGGGACCCTAACAGTCGACCCGCTCCAGCGGGCAAACACCTGTTTCCAGAACTAGCGATGGAATTCAAGCCCAACAGCCATCGTGGCTACAAAATTAGAGCAGTTAACGTGCAGAAGCAGAACATGTTCAACCAAGCCCTGTTTTTTGCCTTACGAACCAACGAGGGTTTCCACAATGACGGACTGACCGACTACGAATATACCTTCAAAATGTTCAACCGACAAAACCCTGCTGGTCAGCCTGAATGGAGTACTCACGGCCAGTGGATGATCCGCAACGGATTCTGGTTCGATATCTTTGGATGCCCAGCTTGGCAGTGGACTCCTGCGTGTCCACGATAATATCCTCTGGCCCGGATATTTCATGCATTGCTGTCGCGAGACCGCGAAACTGGGAACCCGCTTGCGGGACTGAGCGGAGCGCAGCGAGCGCGAATTAGATGGGTGTGCCACCTGGCAACCGCAGGGTGTTGGTTTCCGTACCTGAACGGTAC
>JASFGC010000326.1:0-4394 GCA_050123975.1 Syntrophobacterales bacterium
CCCAGGGCACCGGTGAATACCGGCACCTTCATTTTCACCTTGGTGTCCCAGCCATATTCGGTTTCTGTGCTCACCGAGGGGAAGGTGGCGGTGTCCGGGTCGGCGACAACGCCTTCCGGCATGCCTGTGGCACCCATGGCGTATCCCTGGATGTTGAGATGTGAGTAATCGACGGGATAGTCCTTGTCAGCTCCCGCCGTTACCTTACCGAAGGGACCGGGGTAGATCACCTCACGGCCTCGAAAGGTAGACTTAAACACCTCACAGTTCCCGCGGCAACCGTCAGTACAACGGGAACACAGGCCAGACATGGGCACTACTGACTTTGACCTGTTGAAGGTTCTGGTTGCTTCATTGGCATTTGGACGTTGCAAGTTCATCTTGATACTCCTTTTTACAGATTCAAAAAGACTTAGTCTTTGCCCGAAGCACAAGTCTCCGGGGCCATAGATAAAAAATCCGGAGCCAAAGGTCCTGATCTCAGGGTTTCAGGTGTCAGGTGTCAGGAAAGAAAAAC
Source organism: Syntrophobacterales bacterium (assembly GCA_050123975.1). GTDB lineage: Bacteria > Desulfobacterota > Syntrophobacteria > BM002 > BM002 > BM002. The sequence goes on from JASFGC010000326.1 coordinate 518, forward strand.
AAAAAACTGAAACCTGGACACTGAAACCTGAAGCCTCTTGTACCGGTATAGCCATTGCACTCTGCCCTGGCCTTAAGGACCAGGTTTTCGATGTCGAATAAAAAAGGCGTCATGCATACGGGAATCTCCCGTGCAACAGACGCCTTTGTCGAACCAGAAAGACCGCACTCCATTGTGCGGTCATTTACCCTTACTTATTTTTAGAGTCTTATTTTTTAGCTGTACTAATGGAATTTGTCAAGGGAATTCTGCATGGGGCATGGAGCATAGGGCATAGAGCATAGGGGTATAAAGAAAGGTGTCAGGTTTCAGGTTTCAGGTGTCAGGAGAAAAGAGGGTTTCACTTCCTGATTTATTATTCTGAATTCTGGATTCTGACTCCTGACTCCTTCTTTATGCTTTTTAAAGTTCTTCTGACAAAAGTACTGCCTCGGCCACTTCGCGCATTGACTTGCGCGAGTCCATGCTGCGTTTTTGAATCCAGCGGTGCGCCTCCTCGCCGCTCATATCGCGCTTCCGCATGAGAACGTCTTTGGCTCGTCCCACGAGCTTACGCGACTCCAACTCCTCCTGGATTACCGTGGTTTGCACCATCAGTTCAGTATTGAAAATCGCCACCGCAGCCTGGTTGGCCACCGTTGTGAACAGGTTCTTTTCCGTTTCAGTGAATTCGTGCGATTCCGAGGTATAGCAGTTTATCACGCCAATCATCCGGTCTTTTACGCTCATGGGCACACTCAACATAGAAACCAGCCCCATTTTTCTGGCCAGTTCCTTTTCCTTGAAGCGTGGCTCCTCCAGCACGTTTTTCACCTCGTAGGGTTCGTTGTGTTGGGCCACATAGCCCACCACCCCTTCGCCCAGATGCACCGAGCGTTCTTTAATGTAGTCGCTGTCAATACTTTGAGTAGCCCGGATGGTGAGGGCTTTGGCCTTCTCGTCCAGAAGCCACAGCGAGCAGACCTCTGAGTTCATGACCTTGGCAGTGACAATCACAATAAGTCTGAGGATGTCCTCAATGTATTGATCAGAGGTAATGGCCCTGCTTATGAGCGTCAAAGCCTCGATTGATTTTTCGTAGGAGGTGCTATCCATGATAGAGATAAAAATGAGCTAAAATGCCTAAAATGACTAAAGTGCCTAAAATGAAAGAAGTGAACTAAAGTGCACCAAACAAAGCCAAATGTCTAAATTGAGCTAAAATGCCTAAAATTGAGGGTAGGGCGAATTGATGTGGGATGCTGAAATTAAGGAGTCAGGAGCAAGAGAGGCATACGGCTCAAGGCTCAGGGCGCAAGGAAAAAAATTACGTCTTCTCCTGCCTTGTGCCTTGCGCCTTGTACCCTGCGCCTTGCATCAATCCGCAATCCGCAATCATCAATGTACTATATCCGCCAATCGACCCCACCGAACCCCGTAGTTCTTACGGTCCCAGGACCAATAGATAAGAAAGGCCTTGCCCCTCAAGTAGGGACGAGGAACGAAGCCCCAGACACGGCTATCTGAACTCTCGTCCCGGTTGTCTCCCATAACAAAAAGGTGGTCATCCGGCACTGTCACAGGGCCGTATTTGCGCATATTGCTGCTGAGCGAATAGCTAGCGTTTGGATCCTCTGTTGGCCGCCCGTTTATAAGCAACTGCTTATCCACCAGCTCAACTCGATCACCGGGGAGGCCGATGACGCGCTTGATGTAGTCCTTTCTGGTATCCAGGGGAAACTTGAAAACCACCACATCACCTCTTTCAGGTTCATCTATGGAAATGAGAATCTTATCGGTAAAGGGCAGCTTGATGCCATAAATGAATTTGTTCACCAGTATGTGGTCACCCACCAGTAGGGTGGGCTTCATGGATCCAGAAGGAATTTTAAAAGCTTGTATCACGAAAGTTCGAATGAACAAGGCCAAGATAATCGCGATGACAATGGCCTCTGCATACTCTCGAACGACACTTTTTCGTTTGGTTTTCTTCCCAGGAAGAACCTCTTCGTTCCTGGTGTCATCACCGTGGCTGACGGTTTGATTCATGTTACTTGAATTACCTCTCTAAAATCGAAAATGAAGGCCCATAATATCCTGCTTGGGGCTGTCACCAAGGGGAAGGCTCAAGGCCCAAGGCACAGGGCACAAGGCAAAAACAGTAAACAATCCTTACTATCCCCCGACACCTGACACCTTTTTTTAGGCGCCATGCGCTATGCTCTATGCGATCTTGCCTGGTCCCGAGCTTCAATTTTACCGTGTTGAACATTCTTGATGCATATGACGCATAATGGGAATTATAGCGTAGAATGCCAGCAATCCCTTGGGAGAAGGACAGTACCCTACCCTGAGGTGCCCCAAAAGTCTAGCACGATTTCATTAAATGGCAACTTATAAGTTGGCATAGGGCATAGGGCATGGGGAAAGACAAATTTCGGATTGCGGATTGCGAAACTGGGAACCCGCCCGAAGGGTGGGAGTCCGCAGGACAATTTAAAAGCAAGGAGTCAGGAGACAGGAGACAGGAGGCAGAAACGGAGACGGGGAGAGACGGAGACGCGGCGAAGTCTATTTGGGAGCGCCTTTCTCGCCGTTTCACCGTTTCGCCCCTTCTACGTTTCGTTCCGTTTTGCCTCTAACCTCAAGCGCAGCGCTCCTCCAACCTCCAACTCTATGCCCTTTGCTCAATCCGCATTCCGAAATCCGCAATCCCCCCCTTGGGGTTGGCTTGGTTTTTGCACATCGAAAAAACTACAAAAATTACGGATCAATCCTCAAACAAGATGAAAAGATATTAGCTTTAAATTTATGTATGTTACTGTTTTATTAATAAAAATTATCGGTTATTCATTTTTGTAGTATTTTTGCTGAGTTGAAAAAAGCCAAAGAGCACTGACAACCTTTTTACTGACAATTGCCCTGTGGATTTGCAACAAAAATATTTGACATTTTAATAGTATATCGATAGTGTAGCTCTATACTTACCTTAGATTACACTTGACCTGACGTCCACCAACTATCGAGAAGAGACAATGTTCGGAAAAAAATCCTCGCTCATTGGTCTTGATATTGGTTCCTACGCTGTCAAGATCGTTCATCTGATGGAAACCAAGGGCACGTACCGACTAAAAGACTTGGGTATTGCCCAGCTCCCCCCCAGTGTTATCGTTGAAGGCGCTATTAAAGATCCGGATGAGGTCCAGACGGCAATTAAGAAATTGGTCGCCAACCTGAAAACCAAGGTGAAAGGGGTTGCCACTTCGATAGCCGGCTGGTCGGTGATTATCAAGAAAGTAGATCTTCCTCAAATGAGCGAGGAAGAGCTCAGTGAAAATATCCAGCTTGAAGCTGAGCAATACATCCCTTTTAATGTTGAAGACGTCAATATTGACTTCCAGATCTTAGGTTCTTCTGAAGACAAAGCTGATCGGATGGAAGTTATGCTCGTGGCGGCAAAGAAGGAAGTCATAGATGATTACGTCACTCTGATAAGAAAAGCAGGACTGGCGCCCCAGGTTGTTGATGTGGATTTCTTTGCCCTGGAAAATGCCTTTGAGGCAAACTACGACGCTACCGAAAGCGGGGGTGTCGCCCTCGTTGACATCGGCGCCACCAAAATGAATATCAATGTTTTGAAAAACGGCGTTTCCATGTTCAATCGCGACGCCTCAATTGGCGGTTTCCAAATCACGGAGGACATCCAGCAACGTTTCGGACTCGAGTATGATGAAGCTGAAAAAGTAAAACTTGGCATGTCATCAGAGAAAGTGCCCGTGCAGGATTTGGAAGCCATTTTTGTTTCTGCAGCCACTGGGTGGTCTACCGAGGTAAAACGGGCCATTGACTTTTTTTACGCTACCTATCCAGAAGAGACTATCGGCCAGATCCTTTTAAG
>JASFGC010000327.1:0-4369 GCA_050123975.1 Syntrophobacterales bacterium
CAGGGAATGACAATGGAGCACATGGCCAAAAGGTAAAATACATGATGTGGGATGTGAGATCTATGCATTCAGGAATTGCGAATTAAGGAATTAAGGAATTGAGTCTGGTCTCGAAAAGTCCCTAAATTCTTCGCGCTCGCTGCGCTCCGCTCAGTCCCCACACTTTCAGGGCGGGGCCCCGGTTTCCTCAATCCCTGAATTCCTGAATTTGATTCTCACATCTCATATCACAGATCTCACATCACCACACGATAGGTAAGAAAAATGAAGATTTGGAATGAAACAATTGAGTGCCAGGATCGAGATGAATTGAGCCAGCTTCAACTGGAGCGATTGCAGGCTACCTTAAACCGGGCTTACAAGAATGTCTCCTTCTATCACAACTGCCTGGGAGAAGACTGTATCGATCCCTCAGCTGTGCGGTCCCTGGATGATCTCAGGAGACTGCCCCTTACCAGTCGAGAGGATCTGGGCGAGAACTATCCCTATGGTATGTTCGCCGTGCCCCTGAGGGATATTGTTCGGATTCATACCGCCACCGGCACTGGGAACAATCCCACGGTGAGCGGCTATACCCAAAATGATCTGGCCATGTGGACCGAGATGGTGGCACGCTGCCTCACCGCTGCCGGGGTAGGTGTTGACGATATTATTCAGGTCTGTTTCGATCCGGGGCTTGCCAACTGGGCCCGGGATTTCAAGAGCGGGGCAGAGGCCATCCAGGCCTCGGTTATCCCCATGACCCCACTGGAGCTACCCAAGCAGGTGATGGTGATGAATGATTACAGGACCTCCACACTCGTCACCACACCTTCCTACGCCAGGCAGTTGGTGCGGGAGATGGACAGAATGAGTATCAATCCCAACAGCCTTTCTCTTCGCAGGGCTCTTCTCCTCGGTGAATCCATGAGTGAAAAGTCTCGCGGTGATTTGGAAGAAGCTCTGCCAGTCCAGATTCAAACTGCTTACGGCCTCAGCGAGGTACCCGGTCCTGGCATTGCCTATGAATGTCGGGAACGACAGGGTTTGCACATCAACGAGGACCACTTCATCGCCGAGATCATCGATCCCGAAAGTGCCAATCCTTTGGCACCGGGCGAAACCGGTGAGCTGGTGCTCACCACCCTTACCGCCAAGGCATTTCCCCTGATTCGTTTCAGAACCGGCGATCTGGCAAGCCTCTCAACCGAGAAGTGTTCTTGCAGGCGCACTTTTGCCCGGCTGGAATCTGTTCAGGGCCGGGCCGACCGCTTGGTGGTCATTCGCGGCATAAAACTGCACCCGCAGCTCATCCACACTGTCATGTCGCGGCTGTGTCAGGGAAAAATTCCCGCTTACGTCGGTTTTGTCCATCGCTTGGAAGACCTGGATGTGCTGGAGATTTGGCTGCGGCTGGACGAGGCTTGCTTTTCAGACGAGATAAAAATGCTCGAACATCTGGTCCATACAGTGCGGCGGGAGTTGGAGCAGAGCTTGGGAATCCCCGTCAAAGTCAAATTGGTTGAACCCGGAACCATGGAAGATTACCGTGACCGTTTGGGCCAGATCATCGATCAGCGCTCCAATGGCTAACTGCTTGGACTCAATAATAATTTAGCCCGCCTGAATGAGTATTTTCTTGACACCCTCTCTCCTTCTCTGCTACCTTGTGCTCATTGACACATTCCCTTCACAATTATTCTAACTTATTGAAAAAACACAAAACTACTTGATTGGCTCTGAACAAGCCCAGTGAAGTTGGGCGAAGTGCTTTTTGGCTAAGACTTAGCTTCTCTCTCTCAAGGCAAAGGCATGGTTCTGTCACACAGCCAAGGTGCTGGTCTAACATACTGAACTCCTTTCGGTTGCTTATTTTGAGGTTTTTTCAAAAATCCTTTTTAGAGACTGTTTGACATTGTAATTCTGAGTCCGCCGGCGGCGGGCGAAGAATCTCTACACTGTTTAGGCCAAGTAAGGAGCAAGACAGCACGTTGTAATTGCACCTAAAATGAGCGATCTCGAGGCTCCAACAACCAATTCGGGCGGGCGTAAAGCCCGCCCCTACGACGGGCAGATCAACCCTTCTGGTAGGGGCGGGGTTTATCCCCGCCCACAAAGAACCAATCGTTCCGCCAATCCCTGCATTGGAATCGCTCAAATTAGGTAGCAGTTCACGCTGTTACATGGCTTCACGTTTATTAGCAGACAAACACACTAGCCCGGATGTTTTACGAATCGCTGTCGCGAGACCGTGGAGAAGGCTGTGCCACCGGGCAACCGCAGGGGGTTGGATCCGAGGCGTACTTGAACAGTACGTCGCAGGGTCCGACACCCGAGGACGCCCGGAAGGACGGCCATATCCTCGGTCGTAGCAGGTGATTCGTAAACCATCCGGGCTAAACCAGAAAGGGGGTGATGGGGCAGAGTCCCATGTCTAGATTCCCCGTTTCCAGCAAACAGTGCCGTCGATGAAGCAAGCCCGGATTTTTCCGGGGGCGAATGAGCTGGAGGGGCAGAACTGAAGAGTAAGGAGATGGAGTATCACGAGGTTTCAAGTGCAAGGACATCTCATGATTTTAGAGAGGAGAAAGGAGGAGTGGTGATGAAAAGAATATTGTCATCGGTAGGACTGGTAGGGTTGGTGACCCTGCTGGCCATAGTCCTGGCCGCCACGCCCTTGGTATTTGCTAAGGGGGAGGGAAGCTTCGTTATCAAAGCGGAGAATGGGAACACCTATCGCTTTGGCGGTCAGCTGCGTATGATTCCAACAAGTGAGAATAACTGGGATTTCGGCCTTGGAACTGTCGTAGTGACTACGCCTACTGGTCCTGGTACATCTGTGGAAGTAACAAGGAGGAATTTCAAAGAACATGTCAACGAGGCCGGGAATGTTGCTCAGGGCTACATCCGCACCGAAGCCCGCCTCTACTTCAATGCCGAAGATAGTGAAGGCAAGTGGGACTTCTACAGTGCCCTGGAGTTCGACTCGGTGGTTGATCAGACGGAGGTGGACCAACGCGGCCGAGACTACGGGTTGGAGAGGGTGCACGGCAGTGTGGCAATCCCCGGCCTGGAGCAGGTGCGCTTCCACGCCGGCTGGGACATCTATTTTCTGGATGCGGTGGATGCAGGTGCAGGCTTTCTCTACGGCGACGACGATCCCGGATTTTGGTTGACCGGAGACTTCGACTCTATTGAATTCAAGGTGGGCTATCATAAAAAGTTTGAGAATAATTTCGCCTCCAGGGACGAGGTAGATTACCTTGAAAAAGAAGCCGGGATTGAGTCTGACAACGACCGCGATATCTACAGCGCCATGCTCACTTACAATATCGATGACGACAATGAAGTGAGATTCATGGGATTGTACGATAGAATGAATACGAGATCTGAGAGCGAAATTGATAGTCCTCTAACTGGCGATCCTCTTACCGAGCAAAAAGGTGCGGACGTGGATACCTACCGGCTGGGTTTGCTCTACACAGGAAAGCTGGGAATTATCGAGCCCGAATTTGAAATTGCCTACCAGGGCGGTGAGGCGAAAGATATCACTACCGAATTTGATGGGACCCTAGATGATCAGGATATCGAGGCCTACGCCCTCTATGGAGACGTGGCTCTCAACCTTACAGACGTGTTTGGTTTCAAGGTCATACCCCACGTTGGCTTCATGTACACCTCTGGTGACGACGACCCCGACGACGATAACCTGGAAGGCTACGTTGGTGTGGCCAACGCCCAGCGGTTCACTCCGCGCTTTGGCGGTGAGGACACCATTATCGGTGATACCAACGTCGTGCTGGGAACCCTCCTATACGGTTACCTTCCAGAATTCTACGGTAACCTCGGGGGCACCCAACAAGGAGGCGTTGCCACCGGAGGTTTGGCCAACGGCTCCTTGGGCGGAAGGGGTGACAACCCCGGCCTGACCATGTTCGGCGGTGGCATCACCATAGAGCCAAGAGAGTTTATCAGCTATCGCACCAATTTTATGTGGTTTGAGTATAACGAAGATTTTTCAGTGGTAAATCCTAATAATCCAACGGGTACTCCCCCTGCGGCTTTGTTTGGGCCCGCGAACATAGAAATCGATTCAGGCACCCTCGGCCAGCAGTGGAGCAACAGTTTGAGAATCTCTTTGAACAGGCACGTGCATATTTTTGGCAACGCCACCTTTTTCTTTCCTGGTGAGGTGGTGGAGGACGTCACCGAAGCATTAGGAAACGAGAATGATAAAGTTGCTCAGCGCTACGCGGTGGCGCTCATCTGGAGGTTCTAGAACGAATGTAGTTGCCGGTTAGGAGGAACCGTCGTACAATAAGGCCGTTTACAAAGCCGAAACTCTAGTTGGGAAACGGGCTTGTGCCCATGGGGCACAAGCCCGTTGGTG
>JASFGC010000328.1:0-4360 GCA_050123975.1 Syntrophobacterales bacterium
GAAAAAAACAGTGAATGGTAAATGGTAAACGGTGAGCAGTCGCACAGCCAGCGCATGATCGCTTTACCGTTCACCTTATTACCTTTTACCTCACGCTTTGCGCTCTGCGCTTAGCGCTTTGCGTCACGGGGGCAGTGCAAAGCCGGGCCTGCCGCGCCGTAGCCTTGGCGAAGGCGGGTCCTTTGGGGCCGGATTCTTTACTTATTCTTTGATTTTGTTTCTGCAGGACTGCGACGTGTATGGATGTTTTTTTAACTGGAACACGTCTAACGATGATTTCAAATTGGGTAGGATCAATGCGAGGATACCACGTCACGTCTGGCTCCGAACGGCAAAAGGTGTCCCAGAATGCGGAGAGAGGGCTTCTATCCCCAGAGCAGAACGCTGAGCTCTTTAACCCTGCAAGGTGTGTCAATACGAATAGAGCCAACATGCGGGGCGTCATTCGATGCTCGAAAGGGGCGTCCACCCAAATCCAATACCCGTTGGGACGGAGCACCCGAGCAAATTCATTGTGTGTTTCCGAATCATATGCGTAAGAGGCTGGAAATGCAGTAATGACTGTGCCAAAGCTGGCCTCTGCGAAGGGTACTGCCTGTCCCTTAGCTTGGATGAGTGCTACTTCGAGACCATCTCGGCGCAATCGCCTCATTGCTGCCCGGGTCATTTGGGTTGAAAGCTCCAAGCCAACAATTTGGTATCCATGCTTGGCAAGGCTGAGCAATAGGTGCCCCGTTCCGGTGCCAACTTCCAGCACTGGCTCTTCTATGATGAAATCCTTGACGGCGAAGGACCACTCATTCCACAAGCCACCACTGACCAAACGAGTTGTGAAATCATAGGTCCATGCCAGATCGGTATAAAGCTTGTTATAGAACCAGAGGACAAAGCGGCGCATAGAATGAACACGACCCTCGTCTTCGTCACCGCCCGACTGTGTTCGCAATAAGTGTCGGACTTTTATTGTGCTTACATCTTATGAGCTGACCTCTTTTTGATTTCTATAATTCGAATCACCTAGGTGCTGTCTCCTCAGCTGGTTGCACCGTTTGTGAACCACCAGGTATACTCTTGACCAGATTACTTGCACCGAGAATGGCAGCAGCTCCCTCCAAACCGGTGCCTGGTCCTGAGACAAGAACCTGGGGAATTTTTACGATGTCAGGATTCTCGACAGCGGAGTTGAGAATTTTGTCGAGAATAGCCAACTCCATAACTCTTTGCTTTCCCAGCACCGCAACCTGAGATTTCTGTCCTCTGGCGATCTCTATCAGCTTGAGCTTTTCTCCCTCCCCCATAAGCTTTGACGCTATCTTATTTTTTTCCGCAATTTTCACTCGAATTTCAGCTGCAACCAATTCAGGCTGTTGATCAGCTGTAGCACGGGATTTCTCAGCCTCAATTCGTTGATCTTGAGCCTTTTTCTCCCTTTGGAAGGTTAGCTGCAACTGAGAGGCTAGCTGTTCGCGCATTCTGACAACTAGGAGTTCAGGTGGAACCATAGAGTCAACAAGACGAACATCTTTGATTGTGACACCTGCTTTTTTTCCCTCAGGAATAACCGCCACTTCAATCTTTTCTTCAACAGCAGCGCGATTCTCATCGATGAGGTGTATCACTTTCTCAGCCGCGCAGATATTCCTCACCACAGACCGAATGGAGGGAGTAACCACTTTGTCTTCTGCGGCTTCCACATTTCCAACTGATGCAACAAGAAAAGGTGCGTCCCTGGGCTCAACCTGCACCTGAACACGAAGCTCTTGGGGCACCAGCCACCCTTCCATTCTCGTAAAGACGGCAGAGTCTGCGGCTGTTGCTGGAACTCCAAGTGTTTCTGAACGCTCCTTTTGCTCGATTCTACCATCCTGGGTTACATGCAGGTCGATAAACCGGCGCTCATATCCGCCCTTGTAATTCCACATCTGAACTCTTGTGTCTATTTGGGTTACATTGTAGGCGACGTTATTGAGATAATAGCGCCCAGGTGGCAATGGTTCATTCCATATTCCAATGGAACCTTTGTCCACAAGAGGAACGGCCAGAACACCTTCGAGCTCACGTGGAATGTTTGCGGCCTTCCACTGAGGGGTTTCCTGGATGTTGGATTTTATAACACCAACAAAACCTGCCGGGATATCTGTTGCAGCATGAGACTCGATCTTAAATAGGTACTTATTGAGGCGATACTTCCCAGGAGGAAGAACAGTCAATTGCGGACCTTTCTGTCCACCATTTTTCAGGAAGTATTCTGCATCAAGCATGTCTTTGAACTTCCCATTAGGCCATGCATCTGCAAGGTATTGCCCCTCCCTGAGTGGGGCTCCATCGCTCGCTACGACAAATCCATAGTTACCTTCCTTAATCTCGAGAACTGGAAGCTTGTCCACATCATATAAAACGTTGAGGAGCAGTTTAAACTTGAACCCCGGTGCTAGGATATTCCCTTGAGGCCCCTTCTGCCCAGCGAAGGCAATGATCTGTCCCGGAGGCATCATCTTGCCAAAATAGATTCTTTTTAAATGACCAACCTCATTTGCACCTATGATCACATACGAGGTTGAGAATACAAGATACAGGGCAAGAATACCTATCCCTGCCCGAATGCCTATGTTAACTAGCTTTGTTTGCGATTCGCCCATTTTTGGGAAAAGACGAGGGACAAAGACAGCAATAACAATCAAAATAACAAGAAGAAATAGGTAAACCATGATCTCACCTCCCTACCAGCCACAAAAAGGCCAATAACTCACATTCTGAGACGATCGTGTGTTGTCTCGTTAAGACTATGCCTCGCTCCCCTTGGAAATAAGACGATCACCATTCGTGAGAATCCAACGTATTACCAGTTTCTGGTCTGTCTGGTGTGTCCTATTCAGATCAGAACTTCTTTGAGTGCGTGAAAGGGGATGTGCAGAAGAAATACGACCATGGGCTGCTGAAGGAATCTCAGATACCATCAGGTTACCAGGGAACGGGTAAACTACCAAGCTAAAATATGCCCGCAAGACACTACGGCTGCGAAACTGTGGATGACGTCCCTTAATTGAAGCTCCCTGCAGTCCGCCTCCGGCGGATTCGAAATGTAAGGAAGTCATTCCCTTTTATTGTAGTTCGCTCGCTATTCCCGTCCGCCTCCGGCGGACTACGGGGAATGCGCTCGCCCTGTTGAATTTCCCGAAGGGAACCCTATTCAACGGGGCGAGCTGGAGCATTTTCAAACTCGGTTTGTGGGCAGAATCTTATACTTTCGCTGCCAATTTTTCATCCGGTTATCAAAACTGACTTGATGCCAGAGACGTTTCATATTATGTTGACTTTTCTATATGTTGTGAGGAAATTCTTTTCATAGATCGCCCTACAGGTGCGAGAGCGTGGAGAAGGCATGAAAAGCAGAACCATTGACAAACACCACTTGCATCGCTGGCTGACCGCAGCGGTAGCTCTGCCCATACTGGCAGCGATCATTGCCGTAGGACCTGGCTGGCTTTTGCTGGCCCTAGTACTCCTGGTTACCGCCGGCGGACTGCTGGAGTTGTCTGGCTTGCTGCTGGCTGAAACCAGAGCTTGGCTGCGGACGTTCACCTGGAGCATGGGGCTGCTGTTACCGCTGGCAACCTACTGGAAGGGTCTTCTCGGTCTGACTGTGGCCACCGTTGCTGTTGTCTTTGTTGCCTTGGTGATACACCTCTTTCTCTATGCCAAACAGGAAAAGGTTTTATCTTCCTTGGGAGCAACGATCTTTTCCCTGCTCTACATCCCCTTTTTAATAAGCCACGTTCTCCTCCTTTTTCGAGTGCCATCCGGAAGGCGCTGGATCTTTTTGCTTTTCTTTGTGGTTTTTTCCTGCGATACCGGCGCCTATTACGTCGGCCACCGCTGGGGGCGACACAAACTCTGGCCTGCCGTCAGTCCAGGTAAGACCATTGAGGGGGCCATTGGTGGCCTCGTGAGTGCTGTGGCCATGTCGCTGTTGGTCGGCACATTGTTGTCTCTTAAGATGGCCTCTGTTGGCTTCCTCCTAGCCTTGGGCCTTGTCTTGGCAGTGGTGGGTCAGGTGGGCGATCTGATGGAGTCAATGCTGAAGAGGGTCAGTCACGTGAAAGACGCCGGGGGTATACTTCCAGGACATGGCGGACTATTAGATCGACTCGACAGTCTGATCTTCGCTTTTCCTGTAGTGTTTTACGGGGTGGTGTTTTTTACGTAACTTAATTGAGGGATTAAGGGATTGAGGAATTAGGGAATTGGGGAAAGGAGAGCTTTCCTTTGAAAAAAATCGCAATTCTCGGCTCCACAGGCTCCATTGGGCGCAGTGCCCTGCAGGTAGTCGAGCAATTTCCAGATCGACTCCAGGTTGTCG
>JASFGC010000329.1:0-4347 GCA_050123975.1 Syntrophobacterales bacterium
CATCTAGCCCGGATATTTCATGAATTACTTGCTGCGACCACGGATATGGCCGTCCTCCCTGGCGTCCTCGGGTGTCGGCCCCTGCGACGTACCGTTCAGGTACGGAAACCAACGCCCTGCGGTTGCCAGGTGGCACACCCATCTAATTCGCGCTCGCTGCGCTCCGCTCAGTCCCGCACCGCAAGCGGCATCTGCGACAAGCGGGTTCCCAGTTTCGTGGTCTCGCGACAGCAATTCATGAAATATCCGGGATAGCTTCGTCTCTTAACGCTTGATACACATCACATCAATGCATGATAATTGAAGAGAGGCTAAATGACAAACGGCAAATGACAACAGCACGGCACATCTCTGTTTTTTCATCTGTCATATTATTTGGTCCTAAAAAACCTGGTCCATAGGGCCAAGTCAGATCGCATAGAGCATAGCGCATGGCGCATAGCGAAAAAAACAGTGAACAGTCGAGCGATCAGTAAATGATAGGTTTACCGTTCACCGTTTACTGTTTACCTCACGCTTTGCGCTCTGCGCTTAGCGCTTTGCGTCAAGGGGATAACCCAAAGCTGAAGCTTTGGCGCGGATTCTTTACATATGTCAAGTTCTATCCTTACAGAATATCGTAGCGGTTATCGTCGTTACATTGCAGAGGTCAATGGATAATGGGAAATGCGAGATGAGCGATGACGAATGACAACAGAGAAATTTCCAGTCAGGCCATCCGATTTCGGGCGATGATCCTGGCTATTTCCATCGGCAGTCTCTTGATGACTGTCAAATTTATCGCCTACTTTCTCACAGACTCTACAGCAATTTTGTCAGACGCTCTGGAATCGATCATTAACGTGGTTGCCAGTGGCTTTGCTCTCTACAGTATCTACGTGAGCAATCGGCCCCCGGATGCTAGTCATCCATATGGCCATGGTAAGATAGAATACTTCTCGGTTGGCTTTGAGGGAGCCCTCATTATCCTGGCAGCTGTGGCCATTCTCTACAAAGCGATTCCCGCCTTTATTATCGAGCGACCTCTCGCCCAACTCAACGTGGGCATTATACTCCTGCTCAGCACTTCTGCAGTTAATCTCGTCCTCGGACTGTTTCTCATTCGCACCGGGCGCAAAACCAGGTCAGCTCCTCTCGAAGCAGATGGCAAGCACCTGCTCACCGATGTCTATACCAGCGTCGTCGTGATAGTTGGGCTGTTGTTGGTTCGGCTTACCGGTTGGCACTGGTTGGATCCACTGGCTGCCTGCTTGGTGGCTATCAATATTATTTTCACTGGCTGGCACCTGGTAAAGGAAGCTTACGGCAGGCTTATGGATGAGGCAGACCCGGAATTGCTGGAACGAATAGTGGAGATCCTGAACGAGAATAGGCGACCGGATTGGATTGACGTTCATGAACTTCGGACTCGCCACTATGGGGACAAGGTTCACGTAGATTTTCACTTGGTTGTGCCACGAAGATTCGGTCTGCCTGAAGCGCATGTGGAGGCCGAAGAAATAGAGAAGATGATTCTCGATACGTTAGACGAAGTCGCTGAAGTGATAGTCCATGTGGATCCCTGCGAAGATCCCTTATGTAAGAAATGTCTCCAGGCCGAGTGTCAGGATCGGAGTCAGGCAGGAATAACCGCCGTCAAATCCTGGCGGGTGGAAGAGGTGGTGTTGAAGAGAGGAGAAAGAGGGGAATAATTGCGGATTTCGGAATGCGGATTGCGGATTTAAAAAAACAGATGACAGAGGAACGAAAACAAAAACTAGGCACTAGGGACTAAGCACCAGGGATATTACGGATTGCGGATGTGAGATGTGGGATGTGAGATGATAAATGTGAAATGCCAGATGGGCAATGAGAAACTAGAGACCCGCTTGTCGCAGATGCCGCTTGCGGTGCGGGCCTGAGCGGAGCGCAGCGAGCGCGAAGAAACTAGGGACCCGCTTGCGGGACTGAGCGGAGCGCAGCGAGCGCGAAGAAATGATACATGACTAATGCGAGATTAGTATATGCAGATGAATCAGGCCAGATCTACGACCATCCATACCTAGGGATGGCCGGCTCTAGTGGTGGCAGCTGGCAGCGAGTAGATGACACTTTTCTAATCCCGCTGCCGCCGGGGAGTGACCTCTTCTTGCTGCCCGAGCGGATTCCTGTGGGATACGACCACAACAAGCAGGGGTTCGTCGAAATAGTGGAGGACCCCAATGATCCTCAGCGGCAGGTACAGGCGGTTGCTGCTTTTATGGCACCTGCGCATACCCAACTTCTTACAGCTGCCTACCAGAAGAAACAGAACGCCCCATTGTTGCCACTGTTTAGTTACACAGCTGTGGGGTGGAAGGATGGCCAGTTTGTAGCGGCCGGGGTTCGAGTAGATCCTCTAGTGCGGCAGGATCTAGATCAATTTGATCTAGAGAAACTGGAGAGGAGGGCTAAGCGAGCGCTTGACAGTCAGACTCACAACCGTCTCATTCAGCACTTGGGAACCTGTGCACTGACATATGGCTGTCCTGCGGCAAAGAACTATTTTTTGGGACGTTGGGAGGCACCGCTTCCCACTTCACCTCAGTGTAATGCATCCTGTATTGGCTGTATTAGTTTACAGGAGAACAGTCAGGTATGTGCCTCTCAAGAGCGTATAACCTTTGTTCCCAGTCCTGAAGAGATTGCTGAGGTTGCGGTTGGCCATTTGCAAAGAGCCAAACAACCGCTGGTGAGCTTCGGCCAGGGGTGTGAGGGAGAACCGTTGCTGCAAGGGAAGACTTTGGCGGCGGCTATCAATCTTATTCGCAGCCAGACAGGACGTGGCACCATAAATCTGAATACCAATGGCAGCCTCCCAGGGACGATAGCTCAGCTTAGGGACAGTGGCCTGGATAGTATTAGGGTAAGTCTGAACAGTGCCAGGGAGGTCTATTACCGTAACTACTATAAACCCAGGGGCTACAGTTTTGCTGACGTTCAGGATTCGCTCAGAACTATGAAGAGCAGAGGTGGCTTTGTATCCATAAACCTACTCACTCTCCCGGGCATATCAGATGAGGAAGAGGAAGTGGAGGCCATCATTCGGCTCATTGATGATACCGGTGTAGATTTGGTTCAGATGCGTAATCTAAACATGGATCCCGAATGGTATCTCATAGAAATTGGTTATCGCCCAACCGGACGCAGACTGGGTATTCTGGAGATGATGGCGAAAATTCGCCAAGCTCACCCCCAGGTGGAGTTCGGCTACTTTAATCCTTGTATCAATCCCTGACCTCCGCTCACTTCTCGGAAGCTTTTTGAAAAGAAGGGAGATATTCCAGGTTGACGTTGTGCATGGCGTGTAAAATATTCCCGCGGATTTTGCGGTTCTTCCGATAAAGGCCCTTGAGAAGCTCACGAATTTCCTGACGTTTACCAGAATTTTTTGAAGGACAAGGATTGACTGCGAGAGGGAAGGATTGTTTTTGATGAAAGCTGCGGATGGTTCCCGAATTCAGTAGGACAAGCGGCCGGATGACTGTGATTTCACCGTTGAAGAAGGGTTGCCGAGGTAGCATGGTGGCTACCTGGGAGCCATAGAAAATATTGATGAGAAAAGTCTCAATAAGGTCGTCGAGATTGTGGCCGAAGGCGATTTTATTACAGCCTAATCTCCCGGCCTCCTCGAAGAGTGCAGTGCGTCGCAGGCGTGAGCACAGAAAACATGGATTTTCGCGGTTTTCAGCACTGTGTGCTCTTGGACCGTACTCGCTGCGGATTATCTGGTAAGGGATGCCCAATGACTCTACCCAGGCCCGTACGGAAGAGTGATCTTCATCTTTGAAACCGAGGTCCACGTGGACGGCAAACAGCTTGTAAGTAATGGGAATTCGTCCGAGTCGATCATGGAGGAGCCAGAGAAGTGAAGTGCTGTCCACACCACCACTGAGGGCTACAAGGATGCGGTCGTCTGCATCGATGAGCCCGTAGCGCTGCAGAGCTCGGCCCATGAGCCGTCTGACTTTCTTCTCAACGTTGGACATCTTTCTCTGGGAGGCCCTTGGCATGATTCGAAAACGCCTATTCCTCTAGCTTGGCATAATGTAGATACCACAGTTCGATAAATGCTTTCATTAACCACAGAGACACGGAGCAAGTTAAAATCCGAAATCCGCATTTCTAAATCCGAAACAAATTCGAATTACCAAAATCCTAATGACCAAAACACCGGACAACTCTACTCAAGTAATTACGTTTTGAACATTTGAGCATTCGGATTTTGTATTTGCCCTTCGACCAGGCTCAGGGTGGTGAGTTTGTCGAACCATTTCGTGCTTCGGGTTTCGAAACTGGGAACCCACCCGTAGGGTGGGAATCCGAAGG
>JASFGC010000330.1:0-4343 GCA_050123975.1 Syntrophobacterales bacterium
CGAATTATCATGGTATTAAGCATAGCGCAGAGCGCATAGCGTCAGAGGTGAATGCAGAACTTATATCTAATCTTGACCTGGGGATTTGAGGCTTTGTCTATATCTCATTCAGAAATCTAAAAAGTGTATTAATCCATTTGGTACTATGTAATACGCTTTGCGCTATGCGCTTTGCGCCATGCGGTCTTCCAGATATCGCTCCAGCCGATCCATACCCTCGGCGATGTTCTCCAAAGAGTTGGCATAGGTAAAGCGAATATATCCCTCACAGTTGGGGCCGAAGTCAACTCCAGGAGTAACACCCACCTTGGCATTGTGGAGGATATCAAAGGCCAAACTGTAGGAATCGCTGCTGAATCGCTTTGCATTGGCCAGTACATAAAATGCCCCGGTGGGCTCCACAGTAATGCCAAAGCCCATTTTTTTCAGCCGCTGGATCATGTAGCGTCGCCGCTCATCATAGGTGCGGACCATGCGTGCTACCTCTTCAGCTGCTTCGTCATTCTGCAGGGCTTCCAACCCGGCCCACTGAGCCATGGCACTGGCTGAAATGAAAAAGTTTTGCTGCATCTTCTGCATAGGCCTGACGAAACGGGGAGGTGCAATTACATAACCGAGACGCCAGCCTGTCATGGCGTATAATTTGGAGAAACCGTTCAGCACGAAAGATTCGTCGGTATATTCAAGGATGGAATGTTCTTCGCCTTCGTAGACCAGGCCGTGGTAGATCTCATCAGAAATCACCATAGGGCCAAGTTTGGCGATTTCGGCCATACGCTCCGGCGACAACAGGTTTCCAGTGGGATTGGCGGGTGAGTTGATGAAAATGGCTCGGGTGCGCGGCGACATCACCCTCCGAATCTCTTCGGGTCGAAACTGAAAGCCATCTTCTTCGGCCACCGGAACCCGTACCGGAATCCCGTCAACAAATCGAATAAAGTTAGGGTAGCACGCATAATGGGGGTCGGAAATGATTACCTCGTCACCCGCCTCCAGCAAGGCACCAAAAATCAATAACATGGCAGGTGATGTACCTGAGGTGACAATGACCTGTTCCGGGGTGATCTCAACTCCGTAGCGCTCTCCATAGCTCTCACAAATTGCCTGTCGCAATTCCAGGAGTCCCTGGCTGTGAGTGTAGTGAGTTTTTCCTTCTCGCAGCGCCCTTTCACCGGCAGCGCGAATACAAGTTGGTGTATCAAAATCTGGTTCACCCACTTCCAGGTGGATCACGTGCTCACCTTGACTCTCGAGCTCCTGGGCGCGCTCCAGCACATCCATGACTATGAACGGTCTGATTTCTTCGGCACGTTTGGTGATCATGTCAAATGCCTAAAATGAGCTAAAATGTCTAAAGTGCCTAAAATTATAAAAAATCAAATTAAATTCCAAATTTCAAGGTGTCAGGTGTCAGGTGTCAGGAGGCGTAAGGCGCAAGGCTCAGGGCACAAGGCAAATTCCACATCTGCAATTCCGCAATCCGAAATGTACTCGCTGAAAGCTGATAGCTGACCGCTGATAGCTATCTCTAAATTACTTTATACAACGGATATTCAATAATGCCCTCAGCTCCACGCTTCATGATGATGGGGATGAGTTCGCGCACCTGATCCTTGTCGACCACAATCTCAATTGCCAACCACTTACTCTGGTAGAGGTGTGATACAGTGGGGGCATTGAGACTGGGCAGAACTTCCATGACATCCCCTACCTTATCTTCAGGTACGTTCATCTTGAGGCCAACCATATTCTCAGCTCGCAGCGCTCCCTCGAGAAGGAGGGCGATCTGCTCAATCTTTTCTCTTTTCCATGGAACCTCCCAAGATTCCAGGTTGGCAATCAGTTGGGTGTTTGACTGCATGAGTTCTTCAACGATACGCAGACCGTTCGCCCGCATGGTGCTTCCGGTTTCAGTGACCTCCACGATGGCATCGCACAAGCCGTCAATGACCTTGCCCTCCGTGGCTCCCCAGGAAAACTCCACCTCCACATTGATGCCCTGCTCCTTGAAGTAATGCCGGGTGAAGTTGGTAAGCTCGGTGGAGATCTTTTTGCCCTCCAGGTCTGCAAGCTTCTGGATATTGGAATCCATGGGAACCGCCACTACCCATCGCGTAGGTCGTTGACTTACTTTGGAGTAGACCAGGTCCGTCACCACCCTTACCTGGGACCCGTTCTCCAGTATCCAGTCCTTTCCTGTCAATCCCACATCGAAGGTCCCACTCTCAACGTACCGAGACATCTCTTGGGCTCGGCAAATGGAGCAGGTGATTTCCGCGTCGTTGATCTCCGGGAAGTAGTTGCGGGAACTCAATGAAATGTTCCACCCTGACTTTTGAAATAGGCTTATGGTAGCTTCTTGTAGGCTGCCCTTGGGCACGCCCAGCTTTAACTGTTTCACGGGATCAAATACCTCCTCTTGTTATGCGGCGAAGCCGCAATCAAATTCGAAACTCGAAATCCGAAGCACGAAACAAATTCAAATGTTCGAAATCAAAAATTCAAAACTAAAGTTCTTTGGCTAAACCCCATCAAAACAGGGCAATGAAGTTTCGATCATTCGAATTTAGTATTTCGGATTTGTTTCGAATTTCGATATTCGGATTTCGGATTTATTCTGTCATATGCCCCTGTATCTCCGTCGTTCAACCTTCTCTTGCGTGCGGCGATTCACCTCACGAATCATATACCTCTTTCGGATCAAAAACTATTTTACCTGTTGTTTTCAACTCGCCATCTTCTACCTTCCGGTAGAAGCAGCTCGAATATCCTTCGTGGCAGGCGGCTCCCCCAACCTGGTGAACCTTGAGCACGACCGTGTCAAGATCGCAATCCACGTAGATGGCCTGTACTTCTTGGATGTGACCGGATGTCCCCCCCTTGAGCCACAATTTTTGTCGGGACCGACTCCAATAATGAGCCTTTCCGCTGGTAAGGGTCTTCTGCCAAGCCTCTTCGTTCATGTATGCCAGCATCAAAACCTCTCCGGTCTCATCATCCTGAACAATAGCCGGCACCAGCCCGCCACTTTTCTTGAAATCGAGCATGTCTTTCCGTCCTCACTCAAACGGTTTTGTTCAAACTAAAGAATCCGATAGCTATAGAACACAAAGCGAAGAATCGGGAGGTAATTTCGAATTAATGTCCAACCCTCGTCTCGCTCGACCTCCCGTGAGTCTACCCTGAGCGACTCGACCTGAGCGACACGACTTGAGCTCGTCGACAAGTCTCGTCGACAGGTCTTGCCGAAGGGCCCGTCTCGCCTCAATCTAGAACCCGAGCACTTGTTGTTAGTATACACCCGTGGCTTTGTCAAGCTAGTGATTCAGATTTCTTGCTTATCATTTGTCACGTGTCATAATCTTCCCCGGTACTTTTGTCTGGAAAACCTGCAAAATAAAAAGCAAACCAACCACTCTGTCACAACCCATATTCCCATCGGAGATAAAAGATAGAGCAAAAGGCTGCTCGTTGAATTACTCTCAAATTTGCTTGACAATCTCAGGGGGAAATCTAAAGATTGTAGGAAATATTACTATGAGGATATTATCGAGCACAGGAGGTATTCTCAATGGCTTTACGAAATAGGGAAGGCACTCTATGGAAGATTACGTTTATAGTGGTTCTTGTGCTGGGACTATCCTTCGCCGGATGCGGCAATGTCGACCTGGGAGAGGGAGAAGCACAGGCACAAGTATTTGATAGGGGGGTAAGAACCTATGACATCGTGCCAAATACCTTTCAGCTCCAATCCAACACGGATCCAACCATAGTAGTAAGTGGTGAAGCCACGAAGTATACTTTGGTTGACGATGGAAGGGTGCTATTTACAGCTAATGATGTCACTGGAGATAGGAATATTGTTCTTGATCCCGGTGATATAGTCATCGAACGCCCGATGGCCAATTCGGTTACGGTTGTAACGCAGAGAACCAGACTTACATAGAACGCCAGTCTTTTTTGGGCCTTATCTCAGATCTCCAAATCCAGGCAGCGAGAGTGCATCAAGATTGAAGCTCCCTGCAGCAAGCTGCAGGGAATCTTCGAAATGTAAGGAAGTGATTCCATTTTATTGTAGTTCGCTCGCTAACCCCGCAGCAAGACTTGTCGACGAGACCTGTCGACGAGCTCAGGTCGAGTCGCTCAAGTCGAGTCGCTACGGGGAATGCGCTCGCTGTAGCATTTTCAAGACAAACCCTCCCACCTTTTCTCAGAACTTTATATTATATACTTTTATCCACATTTTTCCTTTCTAGACCAAGCTACCAAATTCTGTGCTGAGTTCCTGGAGGCGATAGTGTGAATTAAGGGATGTAATCTACAGTTTTATAATGGTAGTGTTT
>JASFGC010000331.1:0-4342 GCA_050123975.1 Syntrophobacterales bacterium
CCATGAACTGGTAATAATTATCAATGACGGCAGCCATATCCACAATAACTCGCTTTTGAGAGTCATGAGTCCCCATTTACTGATAAACCCGGTAATACCGATGGGTGAAACCAGAATTGGCCGCCAAGGAAAGAAATACCTCGTTTCATCAAATGGAGATAGGAGGGCAATGCCCCGTCCACCATTGGTGAAAGCGTCAAGAATGCCATGACTTGCTGATAATAGTGAAAAATCGACAAGGTAAATCCACCACCTTCTGGAGAATGTCCTCTCAGTGCGAAAAAAGACACTTACGATAAACAAGCTCAATAACAAGGCAAAAAACGGCGAGTGAAAAAACCCTCTGTGCCCGAAAAAATGACCGTAGGGGATACCAAAGGAAAAACCGATGACATCTGCATCGGGTAGGACTGAGCAGAAAATGGACAGGAGCCAGAAGCGCTTAGGCACCTCTCTTGGACCAAACGCTTTCCCGGCAGCAATTGCAGCGACAGAGTGACTAATAACTGTGGGCAAGATTCATCCCTCTTATGCGGTCAGCAATATTTTGGACATCATATCGCCATCAACATTACCGCCACTAATAATAACCCCTACCCTGCCCGACTCAGCAACTACACCACTGAGTAATGCTGCCAATCCCAGTGCGCCCGAGGGCTCAACCACAATTTTCATGCGGTAGAACAAATATTGGACAGCTTCCACAATGGCGGTTTCTGTCACTGTTCTCATATCATCGACGTATTCCAACACCAACGGAAAAGTAAGCTTACCCAAAGACGGGGTGCGGGTTCCGTCAGCGATGGTGGGTGGATTCTTGACCGTGTGCAGAGTTTTTGTGTGAAACGATCTGGTAGCATCGTCAGCAAGTTCTGGTTCAATGCCAATTACCCGACAAGCTGGTTCTATTGATTTGGTGGCGATAGCTGAGCCACTCAATAAGCCTCCTCCCCCACAGGGTACGAGCAGCATATCCAGGGTTTTCAGTTCCTCGAGTAACTCCAGTGCAGCGGTTCCCTGCCCGGCGATGATGTCAAGATGGTCGAATGGAGGAATTATTGTATAGCCATGCTCAGCCCTAAGAAGCTCTGCCATCTCTTCGCGAGTCGCTTCCTCAGGATCATACTCAATGACCCCAGCGCCGTAGGCCTCGGTGGCAGCACGCTTAACCCTGGGCGCGTTGTTCGGCATAACTACTGTGGTTCTTACTCCCAACAACTGACCCACCAAGGCTACTGCCTGTGCATGGTTTCCAGAGGAATAGGTGATAATGCCACGCTCTTTTTGTTGGTCGCTCAGTTGAGATATGGTATTGAAGGCGCCACGAAACTTGAAGGCGCCAACCCTTTGGAAATTCTCGCATTTTAAGAAAACCTCCATTCCCACCAATTCGTTGAGGATTCTGGAAGTCATAACAGGAGTGACATTGGCAAAGCCTCGTAATCGTTCTCTGGCAGCTTTGACTCGCTCGAACATCCTTACTCCATTCTTTTTAGCACTTTGGACATTCTGATCAGTGTTTCTTCGCGACTGTCTTCTTGAAAGCCGCACTTGCTGTAGCATCTGAGGGCCATAGGGTTGTATGTCCTGGCTACTAGAATTAACTTCCTTGCAGACAATTTTTCTCTGGCATACTGTTCGAGAAGACCGATCATGGTTTCCCCTAATCCCTTGGAGCGCAACTCGGGTAGAAGGTACAGGTAGCTTACAGTGTAGACACCCGATTCCTCGGTCTTGCGAAGGGCTGCGTGCCCTATAAGTTGCTTGCCTTCATACACCAAAAAGGGCTTATTGCCTGCGTCCGGATCAAGGACCTCTCGCCACTGATCGTGGTCAAAAGGCCATTTGGCAAGAGGCCAAACCAGATGCAGGTCTTGACGATCGCTCATGAGGCTGGCGATTACCTGCGTATCCAGGGGAATGTTCTCAACCAATCTCACCGTTTCCCACCGAAGATTGTGAAGATGCCATACTTATAGAAGCAATCGACATTTTTGAATCCGATTTCCTGCAGTGCTTCCAGCTGCAACGATAATGTGTCGGGGAAATTGTCTGGGTTGTCTTTGTATTGTTGCGGTATTGGCAGCAAATCCGGTTTCTTAGAACTGTCCACGTTTGCACGAATCCACTCACGCCACAGAGACAGATACCACTCCTCCAGGTCATGGTGAGGTGCAAGGACAACATCTAGATTGAGAAAAAATCCATCTGTATTGAGATGATGGTAGATATAGTTATAGAGTGCTTTCTTCTCTTCCATTTCCAGGTGGTGGATGGCAAAAGATGAAAGAACGAAGTCAAAATTGTTCTGTAAAGGGTCATCTTTCAATAGATCCTGAAAAGTGGCCTGGACGAACTGAACGGTATCAAAGTCAGCAAGACGTTTCTTTGCAGATTCGAGCATCTCTGAAAAGCCATCCACCAGCGTAGCTCTGATACGGTCATCGCTTTTCAGCAACTCATGAACAACTAAGCCGTCTCCACAACCCAGATCCAGGACTATGGGAGCGTTGACCTTATGAATAAAGTGTCTGAAGAAGGATTTGACAATCTCGATAAGCTTGAAACGATCTGGGAGATAGTCGTTTGCATACTCTCTATATTCCCGGGAAAATTCGCTTTCTGCCCATTGCGATGAGTCAAAATCTGACATGACGCTTACTTTCCTCCCAAGCTTAATTCGGAAGTCGGATGAACTCCGCGGAGACGGCAAGCATCCGATACACAGCCTCCAAGAGTTACAACACCAACTCCATGAAATGTGCGCCCTCAATGGGGTTGTATCTATACGGCTCTATCTCCTTGAATCCCAGAGAAGCATACAGTTCCCTGGCCGTTTCCATAGAGGGTAGCGTGTCCAAACGCATGCGCTCATAACCAATTTGACGAGCCCTGGCGATGATAGCGTCACCTAAGGCTCTGCCGATGCCCAAACCTCTAGTTTGTGGTTTGGTATACAATCTTTTCATCTCGCAGATGCCAGGACTAAACTTCCTGAGGGCCACGCAACCAGCCACTTGGTCTTGCCATAGGGCAAGGAGAAGGCAGCCTTCAGGTGGAGCATATTCGCCCGGCAAACCGGCCAACTCCTCGGCAAAACCTTGAAAATCTAAGTCTATCTCCAACGAGTCAGCATATTCCTCGAAGAGGTGCCCGATTTCAGCAAGATATTCTTTCTCTTGGATTTCCACAATCCGAAGCAAATCCAAAATTACTCCTGTCAGATGCAAGGTCATAGTGGATTGGGAATAGGACTCCTGAAAGGCAAGATTTATTATCGCGAAGGTATCAATCAAAACAGGAGATGGTTCAAGCGATGCGATATCTCCAGCCGAAAGGGTCTTCCCTGCGACCATACTGGATGCCGGTTATTTCGTCGTAGAGTTTCTTGGACAGTTCACCAGTTTGGCCGTCTGCAACCTGAAAATCCTCGCCTTTGTAGCAGATTAAACCCACAGGAGAAATCACTGCGGCAGTGCCGGTAGCAAACATTTCCTTCAAAGACCCACTCTTGCAACCTTCTACGACCTCTTCAATAGAGATTGGACGTTCTACAGCATTCATTCCCCAGTGCCTGGCAAGCTGGAGCACTGAGTCTCGGGTGACACCTGGAAGGATAGTGCCTCCCAGAGGTGGGGTTACAAGTTCATCATTGAAAAAGAAAAAGATATTACTGGTACCGACTTCCTCAACATACGTGAGTTCTTTGGCATCAAGCCACAGGACCTGGGTATAGCCTTTGCCGATGGCTTCTTGCGAAACATGGAGGGTAGCTCCATAGTTCCCGGAAGTTTTCGCTTCCCCCACACCCCCCTTGGCGGCACGCACGTACGTATCTGAAACGTAAATCCTGGTGGGGCTGAATCCTTCAGGATAATAGGCGCCAACCGGCCCCAGGACGATGAAAAAGAGGTATTGATCCGATGGCTTTAACCCAAGAGCTGGCTCAGTAGCTATCATTGTGGGTCGTATATAAAGGGATGTGCCTTCCGATTTGGGTACCCATTCACGGTCAAGCAGAATCAATTCTTTCAAGGCCCTGAGAACCAAATCTGGATCCACTCCCGGCATGACCATTCTTCTGGCGGAGCCATTCAACCGTTCAATATTTTTCTCGGGTCGGAACAGACCAATGCCACCGTCCTCTAAGTGATAGGCTTTCAACCCCTCGAATACCTCTTGATTGTAGTGCAGGACCATGGCGGTGGGATCGAGCCTCAGGTCCCCATAGGGTTCAATTCGTGCATCATGCCATCCCTTACCCCGAGTATAGTCCATGAGAAACATATGATCGGTGGTGTACTTACCAAATCCGAGTTCAGAATCTTTCGGTCGAGCCTTT
>JASFGC010000332.1:0-4334 GCA_050123975.1 Syntrophobacterales bacterium
AAAAAGGAAGCTATCACTGACGCAGAAAAAAACAAAGTTCCAGTGGATCTTTATCGGCTCTGGCTGGTTGACGATGAAGCTGTTCTGGTCCCTAGGTCGCTCTTCAAAACCGGTGTGCAAGCCAAGGCAGCGATCAAAAAGTCTCAAGTTGCTGGTTTCGCAGCTTCACTCGAATCAGATGAGGACCTGGCAGTTCTGGCGATACACTTACCGAAAGATCTGGGTAAGGAATGGACAGAGAAGATCCAGCAACACCCCTCAGTCAAGGGCAACAACCAGGCAAAAATGATCGCCGGCATGGGTGGGGCGTTTTTCTCTGAAATGGCCGAACCGTTACAACAGATCGAGTCTCTGGCCATGGCTTTTCGGTTTAAAAAAGAAAAAGAGAGAACACTGCGCTACGCCCAGCAGTTCCGCCAAACCGTGGACGGTGACAAAGTATATCAAGAGCTCACCAAGGAAACCCGGGACGAGTTTGAAGACGAATCCATCATCACGAATATGGTGAAGGTGCTTCAGGACAAACGATTCGACAGCAAAATAGTGCACGAGGACAATCTGCTTACCCTGGAATTCAACTGGCAAGAAAAACATGACAAAGAGCTGGGGACAGCACTCTCCCAGGCAACCATAGGGTACATGTTTGCTCATGCCATGGAAATGAAGCCTTCCGCGGGAGGAGTTGACACTGAATACGCTGACGAGCCTGAGTTAGTGGCGTCCCTGGATTTCAGCAAGTTTAAGTCCGAGATTCCGAAGCGATTTCGGCAAAGACTCTTTCCAGGTCATTACTGGGACTTCGGTGATGAACCGTACATGAAAGTCGTCTGTGACAGGGTGGATATGCCCAATATAGCGATGGCGAGTTTGAGCTATGATGTAATGGATGTAACCTCGCCCGACGGCAAGAGTGTTCTGCGCCAAGGGAAGGACCCATTCAAACAGCCCATCCGACCGGGTGATCCCAACCCTGGTGAACTCTCCCTGCTCGTCAAGAAAGAGACCTCAGGTGAGGCGTTGGGTAAGGCCAAGGTCAATTTCAACTTGACCTTCCCAGTAGAACTGGCGACCGTTGAGTTCAAAGCAGATGAATCCGTGGGAACAATAAAGCAAGCCGATGGGGTTCGGGTCAAGCTGCGCCAGCTGGAAAAGGACGTTGCCAAGGTGGCTTATCGAGGAGGGGAATCGTGCCTGTTGATTGCGTATGACAAAACAGGACGTCCGCTGGCATCAAAAGCAAATAGCTACGGCCCCATGAAAGCTTCGGTACGATTTAAAGGGGTTGTTGACAGGCTCAAAGTCGTGCTTGGCAAAGAAGTGGTGACACATCAATTTGAGCTCGTAGTTAACCTCAACAAAGGCGAAGAACTCAAGTTGGCGAACAAGCCTGACAGTTCCGTGCGCGTGCGCTATGACAGCCGACTGGCTCGCACCTATGCCAGCTACAGCGACCAAGAACTGAACGGCCTGCAAGTGAAATGGATTGAAGGCGGCAACGCGGGCTTCTCAGACGTATTGCGCTTGAGCCTGCCCAAGGGGCCCGTGAGTGGTGAAGCTCATTGGGAGACCCACCTGTACGGTAAAGACAAACCCATACTGATCGAGGGCAGTGGTTCCAGAGGAGGAAGGGACTTCACTTACAATACCTATGAGCCCAAGCTGGGCCAAGCCAATGCGGCCTTTGGCAGGGTTAAGTTGCAGGTCGATGCAGATATACATCGGCTGAGCTTTGTCAAGAAAAAGGATGGTGAGCCTTTGCAGCAGAAACTACCTTCAGGACAAAGAGTAACAGTTCTTTTCAATAAGAATAAAATCAGCTTCAATGTTGGCAAGCTCAAAATCATTCAATTCATGGCTTACGACGCAGATGGAAAGCGTTTAATGAAGGGTAGAAGCGGCAGCAGTAACGGTGGTAAGATGGAGGCCTACTTCTGGGGACAGCCGGCGAAATTCGTAGTGGATACTGCCGGCAAGAGCATTAATAAATTGATTGTATTTAACATCAAACACCGCGGTGTTGATCAGAAAGCCTACGATTCGTACCGGAAGGATATCGCTAAACATCGTGAAGTTGTCAAAACCCTTAAAGCAATCGCGCGGGCCAGGAAAAGAGATTACTTTTTCAACTACGGTGACGATCTTGCGGGTCTTTATTACCTAAACAACAGACATAACAAGCCTCGAAAAATGATCAATCAAACGGTAGCTCACTCTGATCCTGCCGGCCAGAAACGCTTTGGCTATAAAGTCAAGCCTTACAAGGGGTATTATTTCACTGTTTTTTCAGGCATTGAAGAAGAGGGCAAGCAGAAGGCCTACACCCGCCAATCCCAAGAGAAAACGTACACCTGGGAGAAGGGGAGCATCACTACAAAACCCCTGAACACGCAGCCGGATATAGTGGCAATCCCCACTGACAAGAATCAGCCCACGTTCTACATAGAATGGGACAGGGTCTATATGAAATATCTTAACGGCACCAAGCTCAGGTACAAGCCCAACCACTACACCAGTGCTGGCTGGGTGACTGCCGATTTCATAGATGCATAGCGTTTCTGTTCACGCTTCGTCAGATTTGATTAATGAAATGAATACTGTCTCTCTTTTAGCAATATGAGTCTCCTATGGGTTATATCCTTCTCGAGGGCGGTGCCGAATTCGCGGGGAAGATGGAGGCTCCGGATCGACGGGCAATTGAGCTCGCAGGCGGAGTCAATGTTCCTATCGGCATCATTCCTGCGGCAGCAGCGCCGGCAAACGACCACCTGAATGCCGGAGAGAACGGGGTTAACTGGTTTCGTTCTCTGGGCGCAACTGACGTCACCGCCCTACCCCTCACAGACAGAAAATCCGCAGATGATCCGGACGTGATTAAGGCTTTGAGACGGGAAAGATTGATTTATATGCTGGGTGGCTCGCCTCAACATTTGGAGCAAACCCTGGCTGGGAGCGCCGGCTGGAAAGCAATGTTGATGGCCTATGAAGCAGGGGCAGTCATTGGAGGCAGCAGCGCCGGAGCCATGGTGTTGTGTGACTACTACTATGATCCCTTTGCAGAAGAAGTTTTGCAAGGGTTGGGGCTTGTCTTTGGATGCTGTGTACTGCCCCACCATAACACCTTCGGTCAGAACTGGGCTTCTTTATTGGTTGATATGCTGCCGGACACAATTCTTATCGGTATTGACGAACGGACAGGAATGCTTGACGATGGCCCGGATGGCCGCTGGCAGGTATACGGACAGGGGGAGGTAACGCTGTACAGGAGGGGAGAAATAGCCCGTGTCTATCCCGGTCAGCCATTTCGATTGGCAGAAAATCGTTGAAACCGTTCAAATCGTTAAACTCGTTCAAGTCGTAAAAATCGTAGAAGTCCTAGAAATCATTCATCAGTTGATTGAAGAATTAGAAAATTAGTTGAAACCGCGAGATCGCGGCTGGAAAGCCGCTCCCACAGTAGAATCTTTGAGCTCTTATCCCCGTCACGCCGCGTCGCCGCCTCTCCGTGTCGTCCCGCGGTGCCTATAGTGCCTAGTGTTTAGTTCCTAGTGTCTAGTTAGAATAACTGCCTCCTGGCAGCTGTCTTTCTCTATGCTCCATGCCCCATGCTCCATGCTACCCTTCAATCTTTATCAGACTTTAGCACGGCCACGAAGGCCTGCTGGGGAATCATCACGGAGCCCACCATTTTCATGCGCTTCTTGCCCTTCTTCTGCTTCTCCAGGAGCTTACGTTTGCGGGTGACATCGCCGCCATAAAGCTTGGCGGTCACGTCTTTTCGAAAGGCGGAGATGTTGGAGCGCGCGATGATTTTGCCGCCGACGGCTCCCTGTATGGCGATCTTGAACTGGTGTCTGGGGATTTCGTCCTTGAGCCGATCGCATAGCTGTAACGCCAATTTACGGGCACGGTCTTGGTGAACGATGCTAGCGAGCGCATCCACTTTTTCACCGTTTACCAGGATGTCCAGCTTCACCAACTGGCTTTCCCGGTAGCCGATGAGTTCGTAGTCAAAGGACCCGTATCCCCGGGTGACGGTCTTGAGTCTATCGTAAAAATCGTAGATCACCTCGGCGAGGGGCATCTCAAACGTAATCTCGATTTTCCCCGGAGCGGGATAATGGAACTGGGGGTTCAGGCCGCGGCGTTCCGTGCAGATTTTCATTACCGCACCCATATATTGTTCAGGGGTGAAGATGCTCGCCCTGATGTATGGTTCCTCACCTTTTTCGATCTGGGCCGGATCCGGATAGTACTGTGGGTTGTCCACAGTTACCGTCGAGCCCCCCATGAGGGTGAAGCGGTATTCGACGCTGGGCACGGTCATGATGATGGTC
>JASFGC010000333.1:0-4329 GCA_050123975.1 Syntrophobacterales bacterium
GTGTGGTCGTGGCCTTGTTGATGAAGCGCTTCATCAACAAGGCACGGCGTGCGGGCACTCGTCAAACTAAATTGCTGATCTCTTTGAATCGCCATCTCACCGACACCTTGCAGTCGATAAAGCCGCTCAAGGCCATGGCGCGTGAGAAACAGGCTGATTCCTTATTGGCAAAGAAAACCACCAACTTGAACAAGGCCCTGCAAAAACAGGTTCTCAGTAGGGAACTACTGAAAGCAGTTCAAGAACCGTTGCTTACCATCTTTATGGCAATTGGTCTCTACCTAGTCCTGGTGTACTGGCAGTTGCCGCTGGCAACCACCATGGTGCTGGCCTACCTGCTCGCACGAATCGTCAAACAGGTGAATAAGGTCCAACAACAATATCAGGAAATGGCGATACTTGAGAGTGCCTATTGGTCACTGCAGGAGACCATTGAGAAGACGGAAGGGTCGCATGAAACAACCCTTGGCAGCCAGGTCCCGTCTCTGAAGCATGCCGTCCGCTTGGATGGAGTCAGTTTTGCCTACGATGAAGACTGGGTACTCCGGAACGCCTCACTTATTTTTCCTGCAGGTTTATTCACCGCCATCGTGGGCCCTTCAGGGACGGGTAAAACGACGATAGTGGACCTGGTAACAGCCTTGCTCCGGCCTCAGCAGGGGGAGATATGGGTGGATGACCTGCCACTGGAGCAGGTGGATATAAGAAGTTGGCGAGGGATGATCGGCTATGTCCCCCAGGAAACATTGCTACTGCATGATACGGTATTCTTCAACGTCACCCTCGGCGACCCTGAACTGAATGAAGAAGACGCAGAGTATGCTCTCCGCGCCGCAGGGGCATGGGAATTTGTAACGGCCCTGCCTCGAGGGATGCATAGCCTGGTGGGTGAGCGCGGGGGAGCATTATCCGGTGGAGAGCGGCAGCGCATTGCCATCGCCAGAGCCTTGGTGCGCAAACCCAAGCTGCTGATTCTGGATGAACCAACCAGCGCCCTGGATCGAGACAGTGAGGCAGCTATCTGCGAAACCTTGCAGCAGCTGAGCGGGAAATACACCGTACTGGCCATTTCACATCAACCCGCCCTGATGAAAGCGGCGGACCGGGCTTACCACCTACAAGACGGTGAAGTAACCCTGGTTGAAGACCGGTCGACAACCAGCAAAGATTCAGGGGGAATCGAGGATGACTCCGGCTTCGGCGGACAGGCGGCTACCGTTCCTGGGACCGGAGGTTAACAGAAAATCAGCCTCAATCATTTCAGCAACGAAAACATAAGGGCTGCAAAAGTGTTGCTACTCATTCCAGTGGAAAACCAAGTACGGGAACTTGACCCCAAGCTCTTGCTCGCCTGCATTGCGGCGAGGCGAGGATTTTCAGCGGTCATTGGCTCTCGTCGGGAGATGGAATTTCGTATTGCTTCTTTCCCGCCAAGCCTCTATCTTTCAAAAAGCATGACGATCCGCAGCGCCCTCTTGTTTAAAGCTGCGCACAAGGTCGGCCACAGCATAGTAGCCTGGGATGAAGAGGCCCTGGTCCATCTACCGCCCGAAACCTATTTCTCCGATCGACTCTCTCCAGCATCCATCCGCTATGTATCTCATCTACTCGCTTGGGGACAAGACAACGCCAATTTGTGGCGGCAATATCCCAATCTACCAAATGGCATAGCCATCCACCTCACGGGAAATCCGCGGGCTGACATGCTCCGGCCTGAAATGAGTCCATTTTTTTCAGAAGATGTGGAGAAGATTCGGCAAAGGTATGGAAATTTTATCCTGGTAAACACCAATTTCAACCACGTAAATGCATTCTCTCCGGATATGAACCTCTTTAAGCCTGTCAAAAAACCCGGGGCAACGCCCAGGTTCGGCCGGGGCGCTAGGGGCATGAGCCGTGAGTTTGCCGAGGGATTAAGGGATCACAAGCAAGCTGTCTTCCAAGACTTCCAGAGGCTTATTCCGGCACTGGAGCGATCATTTCCAGAGTACACCATTCTCGTCCGGCCTCATCCCACAGAGAATCAGGAAATCTATCGTAACATAGCTGCACAGTGCAGGCGAGTGCAGGTGAGCAACGAGGGCAATGTGGTGCCGTGGATTGTTGCCTCGAGAGCTGTCATTCACAATTGCTGCACAACCGGCCTAGAGGCATACGTTATGGGGGTGCCCGCTATTTCTTATAGGGCAACAGTGAACGACTTTTATGACTTGGGCTTTTATCGCTTGCCCAACTTGCTCAGTCATCAGTGCTACGACTTCGAGGAGTTGCAATCAACCCTGAAAGATATTCTCGCTGGCAGGCTTGGGCCTGCCGATGGAGCTGAGCGCGAAAAGCTTATAAACCACCATATGGTGGCCCTAGACGGCCCTCTTGCCTGTGAGAGAATCGTCGATGCCTGTGAACAAATCTTGAATGATGGAGCAGAGCTGCGAGAACAAACTTTGCGGTATCGGCTGAATCGCTGGTCCCTAGCAAAGGGACTTGGCTTGGTGAATCGTTACAAATCACACCTTCCAGGTGAATTTAATAAACCGGCATTCCAGCGCCATCGTTATCCGGGGATTTCCGCCGAAGAGTTAGAGGCTCGACTCTCGCGATTTCAGCGTATACTCGGATACGATGAAAAACTGAAAGTGGAAGAAATATCTGAACATATTTTTCAAATCACTTCCTAATGTTGAAGCTCCCTGATTCGAAATGTAAGGAAGAGATTTTATTTTATTGTAGTTCGCTCGCTAACCCCGTCCGCCTCAGGCGGACTACGGGGAGTGCGCTCGCTGTAGCATTTTAAAGTATTAACAGTAGGATCTCTTGGTTCAATAAAATTGGACAGTATTTTATGTAACGTGGAGAGACCTTTTGCACTTGCCAATTGAGCTCTTTTTCGGTAGTCAATGTAAAAACCATTTGGCTTAGGAGGAATATCGATGAGAAAACTGGTAATAGATGGCAAGACCATCACGGATGATGGAGATTGCTGGGTCATCGCCGAAGTAGGACATAACCACCAGGGGAACCTCGAAACGGCCAAAGAAATGTTTCGGGTTGCCAAGGAATGCGGTGCTGACGCGGTCAAGTTGCAGAAGCGAGATAATCGTCAGCTCTATACAAAAGCAGCATATGACAAGCCATACGACCACGAAAACAGCTTCGGCCTCACCTATGGTGAACACAGAGAAGCACTGGAATTTGGCTGGGATGAATATAAGGAATTGATGGATTATGCCAAAGAGATTGGGATCACCATGTTTTCAACTGCGTTTGACTTTCCCAGTGCCGATTTTCTGGAGAAGCTGGATGTCCCGGCCTACAAGATAGCCTCGGGTGATTTGAAAAGTATACCGCTGCTTACCTATATTGCTCAATTCCAAAAACCCATGATTGTCAGCTCCGGTGGCGGCACCATGGAAGATGTCCATAGGGCCTATGACGCCATTATGCCCATCAACCAGCAACTATGCCTGCTGCAATGCACCGCAGGATATCCGGCAGAATTCGATGAGCTTAACTTGCGGGTTATTACCAGTTTCAGGGAGCGGTTTCCCGACATTACCATTGGACTGTCTTCCCATGACAATGGCATCGCCATGGCAGTGGTGGGATACATGTTGGGAGCACGGGTCATCGAGAAACACTTCACTCTCAATCACACCTGGAAAGGTACCGACCACGCCTTTTCTCTAGAGCCCATAGGGATGAAGAAAATGGTTCGTGATTTGCGCAGGACGAGAGTGGCCATGGGTGATGGTGTTAAGAAGATTTACGAGACTGAGGTGACTCCCATAATTAAGATGGGGAAAAAACTGGTGGCGGCGCGAGATTTACCAGCAGGCCACGCTTTGAAGCGCGAAGATATTGCCCTCAAGTCACCTGGTGACGGTCTGCCGCCTTACGAACTGGACAAGGTAATCGGCCGGGTAACCCGCGGCGCTCTCAACAAAGATGACGACATCACCTTTGAGGTATTAAACGGTTCAGAGGGCTGGGCGGAGGCCGCATCTTGAACAACCTTTTTAGCTTAGAGGGTGAAATTGGTGTCGTTACTGGAGGTTTGGGCAAGTTAGGTCCCATTTGGATAGAAACACTGCTTGATGCCGGGGCCGCTGTTTTCGTCCTCGACCGACCTGGTCAAAAAATCAGCGAACAATTCAGTGAGATACAAAGACGATTTCCAGGCAACCGTCTGAGACTGGCCTACACCGACGTCAGAGACCGGTCAGCCTTAGAGACGGTCTGTAAGGAATGCTTGGAAATCTTCGGGGTACCTTCAATCCTCGTCAACAACGCTGGCATAGATCGGCCACCGGACCAACCTCAAGAAGGATA
>JASFGC010000334.1:0-4308 GCA_050123975.1 Syntrophobacterales bacterium
TTTCTCCTCAGGATGCGAATACCCACCTCTTTAGAGAGCTCAGAGACCGCACTGGCGAGATTCTCCAGCCCCACTTGGGTTACATAGATGGGTACCGTTGGCCGCCGTTGATCAAC
Organism: Syntrophobacterales bacterium; assembly: GCA_050123975.1. Taxonomy (GTDB): domain Bacteria; phylum Desulfobacterota; class Syntrophobacteria; order BM002; family BM002; genus BM002. Next base: position 117 of record JASFGC010000334.1, read on the forward strand.
ATCAACCAGACGCACATCAAAACTGATTTGGTCACCTATCTTACTGAGGCTGCCATAAATAACAAAGGTGCCCCCCAATTCCGCGCCTATCTTTCGAGCCTGAGCATCGGTCATCTCTTGAGCCACCCACAACGGCTCCCCTTCAAGTGCTTCCACCGCAGGTATTGGTTGGAAACCTTGTTGCTTCAGGCTCCTGACCATAATATCCATGAGGGGCTTACGCAGGTGGGTAAGATCCTCCTGGCTGTAGAACGAAAGGGGAATAATAGCAAGACGAATAGTGCGGGAATAGAGCGGCTGGGGCCAGGTGAGAGACAGTACCAGCAGAACAAAAAGAAGGCGAAATTTCACAACGTACTCGCTCTCTGCAGGTCACTCGATCTCGTTTAGTAGTCCGTCCTTCATCTGCAGCTGTCTGTGCATCATGCCTGCAAGTTCTGTGTTGTGTGTAACGACAACCAGACTCACGTTTTGTTCCTGGTTGAGGCTCAGCAACAGCTCATGAATGTTCCGGCTACTGTTGGTGTCCAGGTTACCGGTGGGTTCATCAGCAAGAAGCACCTTGGGATTCAGCACCAGTGCCCTGGCTACCGCAACCCGCTGCTGCTCTCCTCCAGATAGCTCTCCAACACGATGCTGTAAACGGTGGCTTAAGCTAACCAGATCCAAAACGAACTCCGCCCGCTCTTTCGACTCTTTCTTGTTCTTGCGTCCAATGAGCGCTGGTAACATGCAGTTTTCCAATGCAGTAAACTCAGACAGCAGATGATGGAATTGAAAAACAAATCCGATGGTGCGATTACGGTAGGCGGCCAACTGTTGTTCGTCGAAGTCAAAAACGTTCACTCCTCCATAGGTAACCTCACCGTCACTAGGCCGCTCCAGAGTTCCCAGTATGTGAAGCAGTGTTGACTTTCCTACACCGGAAGCTCCTACCACCGCAATGCTCTCCTGCCCTTCCAGGGTGAGATCGATACCACGCAATACATCTACGCGACGCTTGCCGCTGCCGAAGTGTTTATAAAGCCCCTTCACCTGGAGAATAAACTTGGCCCTATTCATAGCGGATGGCCTCCGCTGGGTCAAACCGAGAAGCCTGCCACGCCGGATACACACTGGCCGCCAGAGTAATGACTATTGCCGCCAGAGCGATGATTGCCACGTCAAGTGGATTCATTTGAACCGGCAGGGTAGATATGTAATAGACATCGCTGGGCAATTCAATAAACTTGTAGGTGGCCAGCAGTTTGCAAAGGGTGTAGCCCCCAAGAAGCCCCAGTAGCGTTCCTACCAGGCCTATCACCGCTCCTTCAATCATGAAAATCTTCATAATACTTCTGCGGGTGGCACCCATAGACTTGAGAATAGCAATATCCCTGGTTTTCTCTATAACTACCATGATTAACGTGCCCACTATATTGAACGCTGCTACCAGAATAATGAGGGTGAGGATGATGAACATCACGATTTTTTCCAATTTTAGGGCAGAAAAAAGGTTTTTGTTCATTCTCATCCAGTCCCTACTCCAGTAAGGATAGCCGTCCAAGGCTTTGCCAATGGCTCGGGCCACCCGATCTGCCTCATAGATTTCATCTACCCGAACCTCGATACCTGTGACTCGCTCTCCGATACCGAGAAACCGCTGAGCAGTCCAGAGGGACACGTAGGCTATGCTGGAGTCGTACTCATACATGCCCGAGTCAAATATTCCTGCCACCCGGAAAGTTTGACTCCTGGGTACCCGGCCGAGGGGAGTAAGGCGACCCAGGGGAGAAATTACCGTCACGGGCTCTCCCCGTGAGACCCCTATATTCCTGGCAAGTTCGTTACCCAAAATGATTCCCGGAGTGGATCTCATCCCTTCTGGCTTTTTTTCAGCTTCCAGCTCGTCGAGACTGCCAGAACGCAGATTCTTTGGTAAGTTGATAACCTTGCTGGCGGTCTTTGGTTCGATTCCTCTGAGCACTGCCCCAGATATGGCTTTACGAGAACTGATCATAACCTGGGTGTAAATAAAGGGGGTAGCAGCGTTCACCCCAGCCACTTCCTCCACCTTTGCTCTTACTTTCTGGTACTTGGAAATATTCCCATCAAAACGGGAAATCACCACATGGGAGGTCACTCCAAGAATCTTGTCCCTCAGATCCTCCTTAAACCCATTCATCACTGCTATAACCACAATGAGGGCGGTTACACCCACCATGACCCCTGCAATGGAAATGAGGGTAATAAGAGAGACGAAGGTTTGTTTGCGTTTGGCCTTTAAGTAACGAAGGCCTATGAAGAGTTCATAGGACATATCAGAAAGGATCTTGATTTAACGGTTTAACTGCGCTCTGGCCTGAGGTGGGGAAACAAGATCACCTCCCGGATGGATGGCAGGTCTGTGAGCAGCATGACCAATCGGTCAATACCCACCCCCTCCCCGGCAGCGGGAGGCATGCCATATTCCAGAGCCCGAATGTAGTCATCATCCATGAAGTGGGCCTCTTCGTCGCCAGCCTCACGGGCCTCCACCTGCTGCAAAAATCGCTCCCGTTGGTCAACGGGATCGTTTAACTCGGAGAAGCCATTGGCAATTTCATAGCCACCTATAAAGAGTTCAAATCTATCCACTAAGGAGGGATCTTCCTCATTGCGCCGTGAAAGTGGAGATACATCTATGGGATAGTGGGTAATAAAAGTTGGCTGTTCAAGCTTCGGTTCCACCAGGATATCAAATAACTTGGTGAGAACTTTCCCATACTCTTGTCCAGCCGTAGTGATTCCCAGAGTCTCAGCCTTGGTTCGGAGTTTTTCCTCATCTTCCACCTCGCTCTCCTCTAGCCTTCCGATAGAGACGAGTGACTCGGTGAGTCGATACCGAGGCCAAGGTGGACTCAAATCGATCTCCTTACCTTGAAACGATAAATGGAGGCTACCATTTACTTCTTGGGCCACCCAGCAGACCATTTCTTCACTGAAGGTCATCAAGTCTTCATAGGTGGCATAGGCCTGATAGAACTCCAACATGGTAAATTCTGGATTGTGCTGGAAAGATATCCCTTCATTGCGAAAATTTCGATTTATCTCAAAAACCCGCTCAAAGCCACCCACCAGGAGACGCTTGAGATACAGTTCAGGAGCGATGCGAAGATACAGGTCAATGCCCAAGGCATTGTGAAAGGTCTTGAAAGGGCGTGCAGTGGCTCCACCGGGAATGGGCTGCATCATCGGGGTCTCCACCTCAATGTAGCCGTGATCCTTGAGGAATTCTTGTGTTTTCTGAATAATTTTGGCTCTCTTGATGAAAACCTCGCGAACGTTGTCGTTTACCAGCAGATCCACATAGCGCTGACGATACCTGGTTTCGACGTCTCGAAGCCCGTGCCATTTTTCTGGTAAAGGTCGCAGACTTTTGCTCAGGAGTCTTACCTCCTGGGCTTGCAGGGTCAACTCGCCTTTATGGGTCCGAAAAACGGTACCCTTAATGCCGACAAAATCACCTATGTCCATCTTTTTGAAAACCCGATACTCCTCTTGGCCTATCACCTCTCTTTGCACGTAAACTTGCAGCTTGGCCGTCGCATCCTTGATGTGCATGAAAGAAGCTTTGCCAAAGGAACGCATGGACATGATGCGGCCGGCACAGAGAAAAATCTTTTGCTCCTGAGCTAGATCCTCCTCACTCCATTCCCCGTAGTGTTCCCTAATATCTACCAGGTGATCCTGAACATTAAAATCATTCGGGTATAATTGGACACCCGCATCTCGTAACTCCCGGGCCTTTTGTCTTCGCTGTTGCAATATCTGGCTTTCTTCACTCATGGCCATATCTCTAGAATGATAGGTAACCGGGCGGCCGAGGAAAATGAACCGTAGATCACCGAGGACAGAGAAAAAAAAAGCAGTTTCCTATCGGAATGAGCAGGAAAATTTCTCGTCTCTATTGGCTGAGACTCCCCTGCGCCACATGAGCCATCACACCCAGTGGTTTCAGGGCCTTAGGACGCGTTACGATAAATCATTTACCCAGTGGAGTCAAGCACTATAGGCGGGCTCCTGAGGTCTGTCTTGGGGTTCTTCTTCTGCTAGGGGGAAGTGGAGCGTGAAGGTAGTACCACTGTGTCCGTCGCTGTCTAGGAAGATCTTACCATCGTAGTTCTCCACTATCCGATGAACGATGGTCAGGCCCAGACCCGTACCCTGGTCT
>JASFGC010000335.1:0-4306 GCA_050123975.1 Syntrophobacterales bacterium
GAAGTTTTGAATAGCGCAATTGGGTAAAGGCGGTCCGCGCCACCATGTTCCATATGGCCCGAATGTTATTGTAGGGTCGAAGGCTCCTCACCGAATGGCTAAGGCCCACCCAGGTCTTGTATCCCCGTGATTTCACCTTCTCCGCCAGAGCGCAATCATCAATCAATGCTCCGCGCAAAGAATTGAATCCCCCTATTTCATCCAGCACCCGGGTTTCCAAGAGGATGCAGCCCCCAGCAGCGGCAGCGACCTTGGAAAATGCAGAATTCGAAAGATGAAAAGGATACAGCAGTTTGAAAAAGTAAACAAAGGCCGGCATCAATAGCCGCTCCCAAAAGGTTTCCATGCGTAAAACTGCCATCAGTGAAATCAGGTGAACATGCTTCTCGCGCATCGTTTTACGAAGCTTTCCGATAATACCCGGCAGAGGCTCGATATCTGCATCGAGCAGGAGTACAAGAGAGGTACTGAGGTGACTGCGGCCCTGCTCCAGGGCCCAGAGTTTGCCACTCCAGCCAGAAGGTGTTGATTTTCCAGGAAGAATAAGCAAATTTTTGCCTCCGGCTCTGTTCGCCGCCTCAGACGTTCCATCAGTTGACTGATCATCCACTATGATGATATTGAGACCTTTGCCCTGTTCGTTCAAGGCTGGCAAGGTGGTCGGCAACATATCCGCCTCATTGCGGGCAGGAATGAGTACCGTGATGTCGCTCAGATCCTCATCGGCAGAGGGAGAGGAGGCATTCATAACTTCGCGTGTACTCCAAGGACGCCAGGGCAAGAGCAGAATGGTTAGCCAGGTGATGGCTCCAGTTATAGCAAAAAGAGTTATAATTACTTCCATAGTGTTAAATCGCTTGGAGTTGAGAAAAGGATAGGAGCAACAACTGTCCGCGGTATGAGGGCAGTCGGTGCATGACAAAAAACTATATGTTATAGTTGCCTGTTATTGCAACTCCCCCGTTGGCCGGTAATAGAAAAGCAGTTGACCCGAGTAGACTTGGAGAGGAGAAATCAATGCGGCAAAACCTTTTCGCTCGAACAATTTTTTTATTCCTGTTGATCGTTGGTTTGGCTGCTCCTACCCAGGCCGGAGAACCCACCGATCAGATGAAGCTGACTATCGATAAGATAATCGATATTCTCAATGATCCTGCTCTCAAAGGTCCGGCCAAGGCCGAAGAGAGAAGAACGCGGATGCGCCGCGTTGCAGATGAGCGTTTTGACTGGAGAGAAATGGCACGGCGTTCCCTGGCCAAGCACTGGAAGCAACGAACCGAAGAGGAGAAAAGAGAATTTGTCCCCCTGTTTACCGATCTACTCGAGCGAGCCTATTTAAAAAGAATCGAAAATTACTCGGGAGACAACGTCTCCTATGATGAAGAAAAAGTCAAGGGCAAGTACAGTCTCGTCAAGGTCAGAATCTTTACCGACAAACAAGTTGAAATTCCCGTAGCCTACAAGATGCAGAAGAAAGGCCCAGATTGGAAGATCTATGACGTCTCCATCGAGGGAGTAAGTCTGGTCAAGAATTACCGGCAACAATTCGACAGTATTATTCTCAGTTCCTCCTACGAGGGATTGGTGGAGAAGCTTAAGGAGAAAGTTGCCAAGAATTAAACTCAGTGCACCAAGTTGTAGGGTGTCCCGCCTACGCTCTGAGGAGCTTCGGCGTGGCAAGCAGGTGTCAGGTTTCAGGTGTCAGGAGGCGTAAGGCACGAGGCTCAGGGCACAAGGCACAAGGCACAAGGCAAAATCCAGAATCCCACATCTCACATCCCACATCCTCAATTCGAAATTGTCCTTCGGACTCCCACCCTGCGGGCGGGTTCCCAGTTTCGCAATTCTACCCCATGCTCCATGCTCTATGCCTCCCGGCAAAGCTATTGCACTTTGACCTGGCCTTGCGTACCAGGATCTCTGTGACAAAATAAAAACCCACATCCTCGCGGATGTGGGTTTTTGAGTTATCCTCTTTGGCACAATGAGATCGGTAGATTAATACATACCGCCCATACCGCCCATACCACCCATGTCGCCGCCCATGCCGCCGCTAGGCATCGCCGGCATCGCTTCCTTTTCCTCGGGCTTTTCGGCGACTGTAGCCTCGGTAGTCAAGAGTAGCGCAGCCACACTGGCAGCGTTCTGCAGAGCAAACCGCACCACTTTGGTGGGATCGATAACGCCTGCTTTGGTCAGATCTTCATACGTCTCGGTCTCTGCATTGAAGCCTTGAGCTCCCTTCTCGTTCTTGACCCGCTCAACCACTACCGAACCCTCATGTCCGGCATTATTGGCAATCTGTCGAATCGGCTCCTCCAGGGCTCGCTTCAAGACACTGACTCCAAGCTGCTCCTCGCCTTCTAGTTTGATTTTTTCCAGGGCCGCTAAACAGCGGAGCAGGGCCACGCCGCCGCCAGGCACAATGCCCTCTTCCACGGCAGCCCGGGTGGCGTTCAAAGCATCCTCCACCCGTGCCTTGCGCTCTTTCATCTCGGTCTCAGTGGCAGCCCCAACATTGATCACAGCCACACCGCCAATGAGCTTGGCCAACCGTTCTTGCAGCTTCTCGCGGTCCCAATCAGAAGTGGTCTCTTCAATCTGGGCGCGAATTTGCTTTACACGGGCCTCCAAATCTTTCCGGCTCCCGCCTCCATCCACTACGGTGGTGTTGTCTTTGTCAATCCGCACGGTTTTAGCCGTGCCCAGATCATTGACACTCACATTCTCAAGCTTGACGCCCAAGTCCTCTGCAACCACCTGACCACCGGTGAGAATAGCAAGATCTTCCAGCATGGCCTTGCGCCGATCGCCAAAACCAGGGGCCTTCACCGCACATACCTTCAAGGTCCCACGCAGCTTGTTTACCACTAATGTGGCCAGAGCCTCTCCCTCAACGTCCTCGGCAATGATCATCAGTGGCCTGCCCATCTTGGCTATCTGCTCCAATAAGGGCAGCAAGTCTTTCATGTTGCTTATTTTCTTCTCGTGGATAAGAAAATAAGGATCCTCCAGCACCACTTCCATGCGTTCGGGATCGGTGACAAAGTAGGGCGAGGTATAGCCACGGTCAAACTGCATGCCTTCCACCACCTCCAGGGTAGTCTCCATGGCCTTGGCTTCCTCCACCGTAATGACGCCCTCTTTGCCAACCTTGTTCATGGCCTCGGCAATGATGTTGCCGATGGTTTCGTCGTTGTTGGCGCTGATGGTTCCAACCTGTGAAATTTCCTTCTGATCCTTGGTGGGCTTGCTCAGTTTCTCAAGCTCTGCCACTACAGCGGCAACCGCTTTGTCAATGCCGCGCTTCAGACCCATGGGATTGTGTCCCGCTGCCACCAGCTTAGAACCCTGGAAAAAGATGGATTGCGCCAGCACTGTTGCTGTAGTGGTGCCGTCGCCAGCCACGTCCGAGGTCTTGCTGGCCACCTCTTTCACCATTTGGGCGCCCATGTTCTCGAACTTGTCCTCGAGCTCGATTTCCTTGGCCACCGTCACACCGTCTTTGGTGATGGTGGGGGAACCAAAGGTCTTCTCGAGAATCACATTACGACCTTTGGGTCCGAGGGTCACCTTTACCGCATCGGTAAGGGCATTTATGCCACAAAGCAGGGATTCCCTTGCTTTTGAGTTAAACTTCAGTTCTTTGGCCATTTCTTAGACTCCTTCTTTGTTTTTCCTGATCCCTTTTTTCATTCTCCGCTGAAGTAGATGATTGGGCCGAGAGACAGTCTCTGCCTCAAAATGGTGGAGTTATGAGGGACCGTATCGTGAATTGATTTTTAAAAATTCCCTCGGCAAGCAGCCTACTTCTCCACCACTGCCAGCACGTCATCTTCGCGCATAATCAGCAATTCTTCACCCTCGATCTTCACTTCGGATCCTGCATATCTACTAAACAACACAGTATCCCCTTTCTTGACATCTAGGGGAAGCTTGCTGCCGTCCTCCATGAGCTTCCCGGTGCCCACCGCCAAGATTTTTCCCTGTATGGGTTTTTCCTTGGCAGCATCGGGAATGATGATACCTCCTTTGGTGACTTCCTCTTCCTCAGTGCGTTTGACAATGATACGATCATTCAATGGTTGTAACTTCATGTCTTCTGACTCCTTTTCAGCTATTGGTAAAACCGCAGATCCACGAGCGATGAGTTGCCAAAATGTTAGCACTCATCTTAGATGAGTGCTAACACATGGCGGAGGATATCCATATCACTTCCAAAAAGCAAACCTTAAATATTCAAATATAACTCTTAAAATAGGCAAAATAACCCATATATACCAGATTTATTAGCTAAACAAAGTTT
>JASFGC010000336.1:0-4295 GCA_050123975.1 Syntrophobacterales bacterium
CCAACCGCGAGAAAGGTGGACAGAAAGAACACGTGGTCTCGTTTCATCTTAAAACCGGTGAGCCTGACAAAGTCTATATCTTCTTCTCTACTGATGGGAAATATGCCGGCTCTAATTTCACTGGGAAATAGATGCCAAGAACCCACGAGGCACCTGAAATGAGCGATACTGGAACACCCAGGCGAGAAGCTGGCTTGCCGAAGCTTGCCTTGATGCCAGTACCGGCTAAAGCACTTGTCACCATGATCATCCTGACCATGGGCTTTGCCATGCTTGGCGCATCGGGCCAGATCATTGTCCATGACATCATCCCGACTTTTTTTTCTGAAGAGCAAATGGCGGGCCATTCTGCCAGCGAGATGGAATCGGTCACCTCGCCAGGGGAAGGGGAAGCTACAAGCGGACGCGGCGATCTTTTTGCTTCTGCACCGTTGGATGAAAAGGTTGCCGAACCCTTTTACAAAACAGAGCAGTTTGTCTGGACCCTGAGGTGGACCCACATTCATCTTTTCGGCATGAGTATGATCTTCATTTTTATCGGAGCAATAACACTCTGCCTGGATTTAACTGCCAAGACGCGCGCCTGGCTAATAGTTTTGCCGTTCTTAGGCGTACTAGTTGATATAGTCTCCGTCTGGCTGAAGGGCTACATTTCTCCTGCCTTTTTCTGGCTGCACATACCGGGAGGCGTGTTATTTGTGGCTATCTTCGTCTACGTCTCCCTTCGAGCTCTCTGGGAAATGTGGTATCAGAACTCTACCCGCTAGTCTTGCTGGATAGTTTTTACCCACCCCTGTTACAAGGAATTCGGTCAGAAAGTATCCACTTCCTTCTCCTTTCCATTTATTTCCCCCATATTTTTAAACCGCAATAAACGAGTAAAATTAAATACTTAGTTCATATTAACTCTTTTGGCACGATCATTGCCAATGTAAAGATTAAAATCTAGTGATCAAGTAGGAATTAAAGATGAACGTGAGATTAACGGAGGGAACAATGAAAAGAAGAATAATTGCTCTGATGGCGGCTGCCATGCTCATGCTACCGGCAATCTCAGTAGCTGAGAAAAACAGTGGTGTACAGGGCGAGCACAAAGCTAAGAGCTCCACGATGAAAGCCAGTATGGGCATGATGCGAGCCAATATGGGGCTAATGGCCGAAATCACAGACAAAATGCAGCAGATGATGAGCACGGGGCAGATGAGTCCGGAGCAGCAGACGCACGTCTTGAACATGATGAAGCAAATGAGCCACATGATGCAGGAGATGGCGGTTCCTCATGGTGAAAAGGTGAAAAAACGCCACAATCTTGAGCTTCAAAAAATGCGTAACAAACTGGATTCCTTGTAACAATTTGCCAGTGGGAGAAACGCCCTCACTGTTCAGCAGATGAGGAGGTTTCCATGAACATCCATTGGAAACATTTGGCATTTGGCTTAACGCTTGCTCTCGTAATCACCGTTTTTGGCCTTATCCTTGCCCACTCTGATGGGAAACAAGGCATTGAAGGCTGGGAGAAAGACAGTGATTACAATAATCTTTACGACCTCGCCCAGAAGGACAGAATAAAGGGAGTCGTTGTGGATGTCACCAAGCTCACCCCTTTGCCTGGTATGGCACCCGGTGTGGGACTGCTTGTACAATCTGCCGAGGATGGTTCCGTTACGGTCCATCTTGGCCCCAGATCGTTCATTAATGTCAACAACATTTGGGATCTGAAAGGTGCTCGAGTGAAAGTGCGAGGCGTCTGGGCTCAATTAGCAGGTGAGAACGTGTTCATGGCCTACAAAGTAAAAAGCGGTAAGCGCGTGCTCAAGGTGCGGAGGACCAGAGATGGAACACCTCATTGGACCATGACTCCAGAGGTATTGGCCAAGGAACGAGCATTAGAGTGACCACAGGTCAGGTCTCAACTATCGTATTTCTCAAAACATAGGGATAAATCATGGGAGCCTATGCGCAGGAAAAAGTTGTGGATCCCGTATGCGGGATGGAAATTACCCGGGAAGATTCGGACACCTTGACCAGCTATTATAACGGTCAACCCTATTACTTTTGTGCGCAGTGTTGCGTCAGAGTCTTCGAAAAAAATCCGGATAAGTATCTCAAGCCAAAAAGCGCGTTCGGCCGTTTTCTCATTCGCCTGGTTAGGGCTAATGTAAAGCTTTTTGGCCGAGCCGGACCTCCTTGTCATTAGGTCGGCTAAGATCCTGTCATTCTCGTCACATCTTTTTAATAACCACCATGGTTATGTCGTCGTGCTGAGAGGCTGTTTGCCGATGATCGGCAAGGGCTTCTGTTATGGCGTCTAAGATTTCTTGGCTGCTTTGATGCTTGTGACTGCGAATTATTTCGCGCAGACGTTTTTTACCAAATGCTTCTCCCTGCGGGTTGTCGCTCTCCCAAATCCCGTCCGTGCCAATGAGGACGATCTGGGGATCGGACCATAACTCTTTCGTGTTCTCCTGAAATGCATAGGTCTCATCAACCCCGAGTGCGATACCATCTCCATACAACTCACTGAAGGAATCCGTGGAAGGATCATACACCACGGCGGGCTCATGTCCTGCCCGCACCCAGCGTACCTTTCCATTTCCTGAGTCAAGCAGTAGGAAAAACAGAGTCATGAAATTGCCCGTCTCGGCCGTGTCGATGCAAAGGAGGCGATTGACATCTGTTATCGTTCCTGCCAAATCTTCAGGCTGCATAAAAACCCTGCTTCTCAAAAAGGCGCGAACAGAGGTCATGAGCAAAGCGGGCGCTATGCCATGACCTGCCACATCACCCACTGCAATCCCAATGTGTTCTGTATCTACATCTGACAATCCAATGAAATCATAATAGTCTCCGCCGGTTTCATCACAGTAGAGGCTTTTCCCAGCTATATCGAAACCCGCGATTTCCGGGGCTTTCCTGGGTAGTAGACTTTGCTGCACTTCCATGGCCAGACTCAGTGCTTCCTTGAGTTTCATCCGCTCTTGAAGTTGAGAGACCATGCTATTGAAGTTCTGCATCAATTGGCCTACTTCGTCTTGGGTTCTCACCGAGAGAAAAGTACTGTAATCGCCCTGCGCAATGCTCTCCGCAGCGTTTGAGACGTCTTTTATGGCAGAAACTGTGCGGCCCGTTACCAGGCGGATCAATAATAGAATGAGGAGTATAAACAAAGACCCACCTATGATGTAACAATTGCGAAAAATTACTATAGGTGAAAGAATCTCTCTTCCAGGTGCTACCAGGATTACACTCCAGGGGGCTTCCTGGAGTCTATAGAAACCGCTTACCTCAGTGGGTGGATGCCCCTGACCAAGTATGGTTCCAGATATCTGTTCCTTTAAGGCCTTTAAGGTTGCCAACTCCAGTGGGTCATTGTTCTCACCCAGTTGGCTGCGGTCCGGGTCGGTACAGACGAGCACTTTTCCGGTATTGTCCACCAGAAATGCCCGATGGCTCTGCCACCAGCCCGCAGCTCCTAAATTTTCCAAAAGATAATCAAAGCGAATCACCACCTCAAGCTTGCCAATTTCTTTACCATCTGCATCATTGAGTTCGGAAATTATTGACACCGTTTCATGCTCGAGAACGGAATCGTAGCGCGGCACGGTTATCTCAGCTATCCTGGCCCGGTGAAAACGCATCATGCCGCTTCTGCCGCCCATCATAGGCATCTCAACACTTTGGCCTTCCTGGTGCATGTGAAGCATTGGCCCGCTGGCTTCTTCATCTACTCTGGTGAGACTGACCCTTTCCACCCCTTCCACCTGTCCTAGCTGTTCTAAAATCCATTCCTGCGTATGTTCGTCAAAATGCTCCCCTCCCGTTTTGTTGTACATCTCCAGCCATTGCAGTGGCCGGCTTAAGCGCATGTCGACGTCGTGAGCTGCTCGCTGTAATTTGAGCACGGCAGCTTCTCTCCACTGTGTCAGTAGGCTGTTTCTGGCATGGATGAACCCAAAAATCCCCATTCCTAACAGAAGCGCTGCCACAGGTAATAACAGAAGGAGCATGAAACGTTGTTGTAAACTCGTTATCCTCATCATGAATTCGCTCCTACCAATGTTTCTTCAATTCCCCTGCTGCGACGATGAACTAAGAGAAGATCTCTCAATAAACCTATTAGCTATTTTCAATTTGCGTATTATATAATGCTTCAACGACAAAATACCTTTGAATTCTGACTCATCGTTAAAATAGATCTCCTCTTAGATCTATACATCCTATATCTAATTTCATCTTGCGGCCCTCGACATCTCTCTTTTGATTGGGTTCCTTGAGCTATTCAAGAATGGTGCCTC
>JASFGC010000337.1:0-4291 GCA_050123975.1 Syntrophobacterales bacterium
TTCCACTATATGAATCTCCTGTCCATCATCAATTCGAGGTCGGCAGTAGTTTCTGTGGTTAGCAACCTCTGCCAGAGCTGCAAGGACGTCCAGTTTCGCTATCACCGCAGCGGTTGCTTGAATACGCTCCCCTTGGTTGGCAACTTTGGTGCGGAGGGCCAGAAAGAGTTCTTCTTCCAAGCGAATGCGGCGCTCATCAGCGGTAAGTACCTGGGTCTCATACTCTTTTAACTCTTCGGTGATGTAGCGCTCGGCATTAACCAATGTCTGCTTGCGAATGTACCGGTCCGGTACCGAGGCAAGGTTCGCCTTTGAGACTGCCAGATAATAGCCAAAAACCTTATTGTAGCCGACCTTGAGAGAGGTAATACCGGTCTTCTGCCGCTCATCCGCTTCCAGACGGGCAATCCATTTTTTGGCATCACGACTGAGGCTCAGCAACCGATCCAACTCCTCATCGTATTCTGTTCGAATTACACCACCCTCTACAAGGTTCGGGGGTGGATTATCCACGAGCGCTTCCTGAAGCAAAAGGGAAATGTCCTCTAGGGGATCCAATTTGTCAGTTAGTTCAGAAAGGGTTCGATCATCTAAACTACCAAGGAGATACTTAAGGCGGGGTAGAGACTGTAAAGACTTTCTCAGGGAGGCAAGATCGCGGGGAGTCGCCGAACCCATGGCAACCCTGCTGTTAAGCCGTTCAAGATCGTAAACTGTTTCCAACTCCTGGCGTACCTGGGCACGTATGGCTTCGTGCTCTCGAAAACAAGCAACAGCATCCTGCCGGGCATCAATAGCTTGAGGCTGGATCAATGGGTAGTGCAGCCAAACTTTCAGCAAGCGTCCCCCCATGGCGGTGACCGTGCGATCCAAAAGTTCCACGAGTGTGGCCTTACGGCCACCGTGGTGCCAGGATCGAAACAGTTCCAAATGACGCGTGGTCACCTCGTCTATGACCATGAAGTCACTGCGGTGGTAGGGAATAACTCGGCGAATGTGTCCAGCTGTCTGGCGCTGGGTCTTCTGCACATAGGAGAGGACCACCCCAGCAGCAGTTACAGCCAATGGCAGATTGCGGATGCCAAAACCTTCCAGAGAGTGAACCTGAAACTGATCCAGCAAGCGTTTGTGGGCTCTGGTGAAATCAAAAGACCCTGTCTCTAAAACTTGGACACTACAATCCGACAGTTGATGGCGCCACCAATCGAGGTCTCGATCAGAATCCTGCGGCACCAGGAGTTCTCGAGGCTCTATCCGGCCCAATTCTTCTAGGAGCAGGGCCAGACTATCCGTTTGGGTCATGCGAAAGTCTGCGGTGGAAAGATCCAAGAATGCCAAGCCGCAATTCTCACCAGCCCAGTGGGCAGCTGCCAAGTAATTCGGACTCTTGCTTTTTAAACTGTCCAGGACGGTTCCCGGTGTTACTACGCGCAGCACTTCACGACGTACCAACCCTTTTGCTTGCCGTGGATCTTCCACCTGCTCGCAAAGGGCCACTTTGTGGCCTTTTTCCAAAAGTCTGGCAATATACGTTTCCGCTGCGTGGTGTGGCACACCGCACATTGGGATTGGATCGTCCGCCTGTTTATCGCGGGAGGTCAGGGTGATCTCCAGTTCTCGAGATGCAACGATGGCATCCTCGAAGAACATTTCGTAAAAATCTCCCATGCGATAAAAGAGTATCGCGTCTTGATGGCTCTCTTTTATCTCCAGGTATTGCTGGATCATGGGCGTGACTTTACTCATATTACATCCATCCCACGAGCCCGGATAGCCTTATCGTTCAGCATCTTAGGCCTGATCATAAAAGATGGGGAAAATTATCGAATATCGAGAATATGAATTCTATCAACAACTAATTACAAGTAAAAAATCCACGTCCAGAGGACGTGGCTTCGCGTGAGGCTCCCTCTCCCGCCATGTCGGGCCTGCTCATATGGAATTCGAAATGTAAGGTATCTATACTACTCCGTTGGGAGCTTGCCCGCTAACCACCAATCTTCCTGGGCTGAACAGTATCCCAATCATGGCACCCTGGACATTTCCATAGGATCTTATCAGTTTCCAACCCGCACTGCTGGCAGCGATAACGCTTTCTCGCTGGCCCGAGATGGCTCAGGAGTTCACGATATTCGAAAAGCGCCCCTTCCTCATCGCCATCCTCCAACAGTATCTCACCCAGCATCTGGCGAGCTTCAGCGAGATCCGGTTCCATCTCCAGAGCCCGCTTCAGAGAGGCAAGACCTTGTTTTTTTCTGTTGCGCTGCATAAAACAGCGAGCCAGAGACATTTGAGCTACAGCGTCCAGGTTTTCTTCTGAGATATGCTCGAGGAAATTCAGTACTCGTGTCTCTTCGTCGCCCGTCCCGTCTTTCTCCTGCAACCGGACGAGCACCAGATGGGCCCATTTGGTATTCTTGTGGACCAACTTTTTCCAGATGGCGAGCGCTTTCTTCTTTTTATTTTTCAACCAGTAGAGTTCCCCTAATTGCAGGCTGGCATGCACGCAGTTAGAATCCAAAGACAGTGCCTTTTTCAAGTGTGCTTGGGCACTATCCAAATTGCCCTTCTCTATTTCTATCTTGGCCTGCTCAGTTCGCAAGTGAGCCATGATGTGCTGGTTGTTTGTGTTGCTCAGTTTTCGAATCTCCTGCTGCAATTCATAAGCCCTTTGCCAGTCATGAGTGGCCTCACAAAGAGATTCCAGTTCCTCATACGCGTCCAACCTCTTGGGCGCCCGACTGATTACCTCCTCAAATGTGGAGATGGCTCTCTGCAAAAAACCGCCTCGCTTGTAGTCCATCGCCATGTCGAACAAGGCCTGCAGCTTGGTTTCAGCGTCCACCCTTTCCCGCAGAAGAATGGATTGTCTGATGCGAATGGCTCTATCGATTTCACCCTTGGCCCGGAATAGATTACCCAGAGCCACATAGGTCTCGATGGTCTCCGAGTTGATCTGTACTGCTTTGCTAAAAGCCTCAATTGCCTGATCTGTGTCGTTGGCAAGAATGTATTGGATTCCTTTAAGAAAAACCGTGTAGTCTTTAGGAGGGCTAGTAGGTTGGAGTAATGATTCTTTGCGTGCTTTACGTCGAGCTAGAAAGTATCCGAGAGCACCGCCCAAAACGGTTACCGTAATCAGGACGGCAACAACATTAAAATCCATTCCCCCGATATGTAGGGTATTCACATCCATCCATCACGCCGGTTTACCCGGAGTTTGCCTCTTCGGCTTCCTCCACAGAATCATTGCCAACCGTTTCTACCGGCTGACTGGTCGGCACGTCCGCCTCGGTTATGGGGAGATTGCGCAGGGATTTGAGTTCATCCTGGAGGCTGTCATTCTGCCGCCGAACTGAACTGAGCTTTCTGCGTAAACGGAAGTTGCCCAAACCAAGGTAAAGGGCAGTCATTAATCCCCCCCCGAAAACAGAGCCCAGAATCAGGCCATAAAGAGGGATGGGCTTTGAGGCCAATGGCGGAAGCGCTGGTAGTCTGAGCTCAAGAGTGGTTGCGGAAAGAAATGCCTCATAGTTCTGAAAGAGGAAAACAATGAGTAACACCATCAAGAGCAACATGACCACCCACTTAACTGCTTTCATTCAATCTCTCCTTTGTGAAGTAGGGGAGTAGCTTCTTGTAGGTTTGCTGGATATGTTCAGGAACAACGCGCACCTCGGCGAAAACCGTCATAAAGTTGGTATCACCATCCCACCGCGGCACAATATGAAAGTGGACGTGCGCCTCAAAGCCGGCCCCCGCCACCGTGCCAATGTTCAGTCCCACATTGAAGCCGTCAGGGCTCATGGTTTCACGAAGCACGTCCACAGACGCCCGAACCGTTCGGATCAGATCGAGCAACTCATCATCTTTCAGGCCGTCCATTGAGGGAGCGTGTTTCCAGGGCGCCACGAGCAGGTGGCCGTTGCTGTAAGGGAAACGATTCATTACCACCATGGAAAGCTCGCCACGATAAAGAAGGAGCCGCTCCTCGTCGGTTTCTCCGTTCCCGTCCGGACAGAATATGCAACCTTTTGGCCGGTCACCCAAAATGTACTCCATTCTCCAGGGCGCCCATAAGTTCTGCATCACTTTTTCCCAGAATCTCGTGTCATCCGAAACGTGTGCATAGCGGAGAACACTACAATTTTTAACTGCGCAATCTATCCTTCGCCTTTTGGCTTTGCCACCGTACGGCCTCTAAAACCTCATCTACCGCACAAAAATTTTTTGCGAGTATACCAACATTTGCCAAAAAAACAAGTACATTGTAGATTTCGGATTTCAGATT
>JASFGC010000338.1:0-4275 GCA_050123975.1 Syntrophobacterales bacterium
GTTATTATCAACGCCATCATGGGCAATTCTTTGCTGGTGATCGACTGAGGCGCCGATTCCGATGGTCTTTTTCTGTCCCAGATAGGTGGAAAGATTGTAATAGGTGGGTTCAGGGTCCAGAAAGTTAAGCTGCACCCTGGCGGCGATGCGCTCTTTATCGTCACCATCATTCCTGAAATGGATGCCATTGTAAGCGCCCACGTAGTATTTAGCATGCAGCATGTCATTCAATGAGAAAGACCCGAAGAATGTGGCCCCAAGGTCACGCAGATTCACATCCCCCTCGAGGTCCAGATCCCCATCTTCAAAGGCAGCGGTGTTGAATACCGCACCTCCATTTAGTCCCCACGTGAGGTTGTAGCCGGTGATCCCGGGATGGTCGATGGCCATCAGTGCTCCGGAGCTGGTAAGGTGCTGCCGGCTGGAAGGCACCATATGCCCGCCCAGAATGATCTGTGCCAGGTCGTGTAGGTGGAGATTGATGTAAGCATCAATCACCTCCACGTCACTGGCATCATTGTCGGTACCGGGCTCGTCATTGTTTCCTATCTGGAAAAAGAATTTGACCCACTTGGTAACATTACCCCCCACTCTGATACTGGCGCGGCGTATAGTGAATTTCTCCTCATGGTCTCCGGAAGAATCCGCATTTGCATTGGTGCTACTGAGGAACTGGGTTTGCAGCCTGAAACCCAGTTCAAGGCTGGAATCTTCGTCTATTTTCACTTTTACCCCAGCCCAGGAGGGCGTAGGAAAAGCCAAGAATACACTCAGAAGTATACCAACGAACAGTGCCATCCTTATCCTTGAGCATCTTGTTGTCTGCATTTTTGGGTTTGCAGGGTAGCTCATTGGCAGTGCAATTCCTTTCTTCCCGTTCGTCTGGTTTGAAAGAAGACCTGAAGATTGCTGGGGCGATTAAGTGAGGCTTCGAATTGTCCGTCCAAAGAGCTTCTATCGATACCACAGGATACAATTGCTAACAAGAAGAGAAACTGCAGAAGCAGTTTGAGGCATAAGGCGTAAGGTTTAGAGAAAGGGCCTGTCTTAGCTAGCAGCAGACAGCAGGCAGCGGGCAGCAAAAACTAAGAGTGTCTATGTTTTTAAGGGCTCCATGCCCCATGCTCTATGCTCCATGCCCTGAGCCTTGAGCCGTTCCCTCAGGTAAGGTCGCTATGATACAATTCCAGTTTGAGATTTGTTAACTATATTGAGGAAATTCGATGCTGTCTAAGTGAGAAAGGATTTCGATGATCGAGCAAGGTCCCATAAGACCCCCAAGTGAAAGCAAGAGTCTGCTTCTGAGGTTGACACGCAACTGTCCGTGGAACAAGTGCCTGTTTTGTCCAGTTTACAAAGACACTGACTTCTCCCGCCGATCTGTAGCCGAAATAAAAAGGGAAATAAATGAAATCGGAGAGGTTATTGAGGATATCCAGAGCATTTCGAAGAAACTTGGTTTCGGGGGAAAGATTACCGCAACAGTGATTTCCCACATCTATCCTAGTAGAGATCACTCTCTTATTTATCGCCAGATAGCTCACTGGCTGTACTTCGGAGAAGGAAGCGTTTTTTTGCAGGATGCCAACAGCCTGATAATGAGGCCTGAGGATCTGACAGAGATTCTTCATTATTTACGTGAGACAATTCCCGGGATCCGTAGAATAACCAGTTACGCTCGGTCCAGAACCTTGGCCCGGCGGAGTTTGGAACAGTTAATCATGCTGCGTCAGGCGGGTCTGGACCGCATACATATCGGCATGGAGAGCGGTTATGATCCCGTGCTGAGTTTTATGCAGAAAGGGAGTACGGCGGCGGAACACGTAAAAGCGGGCTGTCTTGTTAAAGAGGCCTCCATCTCCCTGTCGGAGTATGTCATGCCAGGCCTTGGGGGCAAACGCTGGTGGCGGGAGCATGCCCTGGCGACAGCAGACGTGCTGAACCAGATTAATGCTGATTTTATCAGGCTCCGCTCCTTGCGGGTTCCCAAGTCTGCTCCACTTTCCGAGAAAATTGAGAAGGGAGAGATGGAACTCCTCGACGATGACGGCGTGGTGCGAGAGATCCGTCTTTTCATAGAGCATCTTGACGGTATCACCTCAAGGGTCGCCTCAGATCACATCATGAACCTTTTGGAAGAGATATCTGGAACTCTGCCGGACGACAAAAAGAAGATGTTGTCTGTGGCCGATCGCTACTTGGCCCTGCCAGAAGAGGAACGACTCATTTATAAGGTGGGAAGATGGGGAGGAGCGTACAGGAGTTTGGACGACCTGGAAGACTCTGTTCTAAGAGCCAAGATTGAGGATGTGATCCATCAATGGAATGTGGAGACAACCGGACAAGTAGATGAGATGATAAAAGAAATGGCCGATCAGTATATATAATTGCTAAGCGCATAGCGCAGAGCGCTCTGGTGTTTTTATTTTCAGGACATACAACTATATCTACAACATTATAGGACTCATCTCGTTTAAAGTAATCCATTCATTTTTCGTTGCTAACTAGCTGTTTGTCATCATAAAAGGGGTATTGACGCTATGCGCCAGGCGCTTAGCTCTTTGCGAACTTAAGAGTTGCCTTTCGACCGAATCTGCGATATATAGCGCGATGTCGCACTGGCAAGGTCAGACGACGAGCTTCGAGAGAAAGAAAGGAGAGACTACCAACCAGTAATTATCTGACACGAGGATTTTTGCAGGCAAGAACATTAGACTCATTGAGGAAATATCAGGTTCAGGTTGCATAGGGCTCAGGAAACCCACAAGCATAGTGACGCAAGAAATTCATCCACGCTGATTGGCTTTGGCCCCAAACAAAACCCGCCTTTTCTCGCCTGCCTTTAGGCTTCTTTTAAAAATCCTGCCGGAGTGAGCCCCTGTAAGATTTATTGGGCCAGTGTTGGTTGGTATTCAGCAAGTTGCGTTCGAAACTTATGACCGTTCGAGTACCTGACAATATAGCCACCTTAAAACCCTACCCACCAGGAAAACCCCTCGAAGAACTGGAACGTGAATACGGTATTAAGGATTCCATCAAACTTGCCTCCAATGAAAACCCACTGGGAGCTTCCCCGCTGGCCCTGGAAGCCATTCGCAATCATTTGAAGAACCTGCGTCGCTATCCAGACGGAAGCGGCTATTATCTCAGAAAACGATTGAGTCAGCAATTAGAGGTGGATGAGTCCTCGATTGTGCTGGGCAACGGCTCAAATGAGATTATTGATCTCCTTATTCGCACCTTTGTCCAGCCTGGAGAGGACGTGTTGATGTCAGAGCCCACCTTTCTCGTCTACCGTCTGATGACACAGGCGGTTGGGGGGCGTCCAGTTCAGGTGGCTCAGAAATCGTTTGCTCATGATCTGGAAGCAATGGCAGAGGCTTTCACCCCACAGACCAGGCTCGTGTTTTTGGATAATCCCAACAATCCCAGCGGTACGGTCATCGGTCGCAAGGAATTTGAAACTTTTCTAGACAGAGTTCCAGATGATGTCCTCATTGTCCTTGATGAGGCCTATATAGAATTTGCTGACCCGGAGCAGACTGTCACTGGTCTAGACTATCTGAGTGGTTCGCCCTCGGTGATCAGCCTTCGAACTTTCTCCAAAGCCTATGGTCTTGCTGGACTTCGGGTTGGATACGGAGTCATGCCTCCAGAGGTGGCGGATTATGTGAATCGCGTACGCCAACCCTTCAATGTTAATAGTCTGGCCCAGGTGGCGGCCCTGGCCGCCCTGGATGACGAACAGTTTTTGCAGGAGACCCAGAAAGTCGTACGAAAAGGATTGGCCTTCCTGTATGAGGAACTGGCTGAGATGCAGATACGCACTCTTCCTACGCAAACGAATTTTTTCTTGATGGAAATCGGCTACGACGGGCGACAGGTCTACGAGGCTATGCTGCGACGAGGAGTGATCGTCAGGGCCATGAATGCTTACGGTTTGGACAATTACATTCGGATTTCGGTGGGACGACCCGAAGAGAATCAGAGGTTCCTGACTGTTCTTAAGGAGGTGCTGGCGGAGCTGGAGACGGAAAGCAAAGGCTGAAAGCGAAACGTGAAAAAATCCGAAATCCGAAATCCGAAGCACGAAACAAATTCAAATGTTCAAAGCACGAAATTCGAAACGAACAAGCTTATTGTAGACAAGGAGGATCATTCAATGTTTTGAACATTCGATATTCGAATTTAGAATTTGTTTCGGATTTCGATATTCGATATTCGAATTTACTTTACCTCAGATTGAGTGGAGATGTTCGGAGTAATGGTGCCGAC
>JASFGC010000339.1:0-4270 GCA_050123975.1 Syntrophobacterales bacterium
AGACTCTCAATGAAGATTTGTTTTGACGCGGTTCTTTTGATAATATTCTGTGCCTAATTGATTGAGTGGTTGGTATCCAGCATATTGATTTCGCCAAAGATTCACCGATCTCACCCATTTTTTGGTGAGAGATTCCCAGGCGTTACCTGTGAATGCTTTCTTGAGCCAGGAATTGTATATATTTGCCACCGTCGTCACCGCCATTTTTCTGGAAGCTGCACCATTTCTGCTGCTTGGCTCGCTTGTCTCATCTCTTATCGAGGTTTATTTCTCCCCAGATCGAATCAGCAAGTTCGTGCCAAAGGGGCGCTTTACCGGGTTATTCTGCGCGCTGTGTGCGGGTATGGTGCTTCCCACTTGTGAATGCGGGGTGGTGCCAATCGTGCGCCGTCTTTTATTGAAAGGTGTGCCCTCGCATGTTGCAATAACCTATATGCTGGCTGCCCCGGTGATAAACCCCATCGTTTTAGTCTCCACATACGTGGCATTTCGGGGCAACATCTGGATGGTTATTGCCCGTGCTGGACTGGTGGCGCTTGCGGCTTTCTGCATGGGTCTTTGGCTGGGTAGAATGGATCCTTTACTGGCGCTGCGGCAAGAGGCGACCGTTCATGATCTCCCGGCCCACGAAAATGGAGATTGTGATTGCGAGTTAAACCATCAAAGCAATGGCCGCTCGAAGCTGACTGGGGCTTTACTGCATGCTGCCTGGGAGTTCTTGGACATGGGGAAGTATCTGATTCTGGGCTGCTTTTTCGCTGGCTTGATGAAAACCTTCCTGTCTGATGGCACACTGTCTCTTTTCGAAAACAATGTCTTTTTGGCCGTGGCAGCGATGATGTTCTTGGCTGTAATGCTTTCGGTTTGCTCTGAAGCTGACGCTTTTGTTGCAGCCTCACTTTGGTCGTTTCCCAAAGTGGCACAGCTTTCCTTCATAACAATAGGACCCATGGTGGATCTGAAGCTCTTATTTATGTATAGCGCAGTTTTTAAGAAGCACGTTGTTCTTGCTTTGATAGTGATACCAACAGTCATAATTTATGTCGCCTCTACCACACTGGGAATGATCATTGGGTAATGCAATGAAAAAGCTCGGCGGATTTTTAGAAGGATTCATCCTTCTCGCCTTGGGCCTCGCCATGAGCGGCCTGGTACAGTCTGATACTTACTGGCTCTACCTGAACCCAAAGTTCAAGTGGCTAACGTTGACCACGGGGATCGTTCTCATGCTCTTGGGGCTGATATCAGCTTTCCGGAACAGGCGCCCAAATCTCTACAGAATGGTCGTTTTTCTTGTTTTTGGAATCATTGCCGGCGTAGGATACCTCCTGCCAAATCCTACTGCTCCCGCCTTTTCCAGTTCCTTAACCGAGCCTGCGGATAGGGTGGAATCCCGTTTAACCCTCGGAGGCCAAGAGTTCATTAAGATCAACTTAGGAGAGCTATTTAACATTTCCGAGGTGGAAGAAGCAGATAAAATGGGCGAGCATTATGTGACGAGAGGAGTTGTGAAACGTAGCCCTGAGCTTGACGAGAAAGGTCAGTTTGTGCTCTTCAGGGTTTTCATGTGGTGCTGCTTTGCCGATGCTGTGGCTGTAGGTTTCAGGGTCTCCTACGACCATCCTCATGAGTTGCGGGACGGCCAATGGGCCAAGGTATATGGCAAACTCCGACAATTGCCATCAGAACTGCCGGAGTTAAATGTCTCCGTAGAGGGAATCACTTCCAAAGCGTTAAACAAAATCTATGGAATCGCTGCCCACACTGTCGAAGAAATCGACCCGCCGCCGATCCCTTTCATGTTCGAGTTTAGAAAGTCTGAGCCTTATGCCTACTAGCCCGGATAATTCATGAGTCGGCTACTCGGACTGTGGATATAAACGTTTTTCTCTCCCAGCCGGAAGCCTGGCGTCCTCAGGCCTTCCTTTGCTTTGCAAGGCTGAGGGAGGCAGAGTGTAGATAAGGGTAAATCCTATACCCTTCAGAGTGGGCTAGACTTGTCATATTCCCAAAACGTCTAAGTCAACGAATACAGAAATCTATGAGGCTTTTTCTGGGTACTCATTATCGCCTGAGCCTCATCTCTACAGTTTTCCAATCACAGTATATTCACCACTCTCCTGGCTTTCATCTTTCAGGGCTTCTTTAAACTCTTTATGGGCTTCCACGATTATTCTTTGAATGAGTTTTTCCGGCTCAGGATGGCCTTTCGAAATAGTGTGGAATAATTTACCAAGGAGGGGTACATAAAGTCGATAGGGAGACGAAAAGCTGTCTGCCACTCTAGCGCTCGTTATTATTTGATAATCATCAGCGAGTCCCTTGGTGCAATAGGAGGCTAGGTAGCCCACTATCTCCTCTCTATCTACTTTTCTCGCCATGGTTTTTAATAGTTCTTCCATCAAGCTTCTCCTTGCCTTTCGAGTGAATCACGTTTCTTGAGAACTAATGGCGCTCTCTGAAATTGTTTTCACTGTAGATTACTGATGGGCCTCGGACCATTTCAAAATCCGCTTCCTCGAACATTTTTATGCAAGACTTCACATCTGAACCCCTCCCCTTTGATGTATCGACCTCGGTGTCACGTGGGTTTGTGCCCACTTCGGCCCAGAACAGGTTTGCTCCTGTGGTCGCACCCAAAACGTTGGGCTCGTGTGTACAATTTCCGATGACATCTCTGCCCATAGCGAGCCTGACAACTGCGACAAAATAGGCCATGCGGTACTCACTTATCATTCCGAATCTTTCCATTTCAGACCGAGGGATACTGATCCTCCTCATGGCCCCACTGTAACAGGGGTTCATATCCCTGGCGATAATCGTCTTTTCTGCTATCTCCTCAATTGAGTGCTCTGGTCCTATCGGTTCAACACACGTGCCAATCAAAAGTCCGGCGTCGCGAGCTGCTTTCACAGTGCTTATCCGCGTCTCGGGAGCGATGTTCGTTGCTCTGCCTTCACCCATCCTGACAGCATGATATATTCCAGTATAACCAGCCTCTCTGAGCTGCAGAGCTTCTTTGCTATTGAAATCACCGACATTCGCTATCATAACCGTTTCAGGATGCAGCTTCCACCCCACTTCGTGTGACATTTCAGTGAATTTCCCAAATGGATAGTCGCCGGTAGCCATGAGGAATATGGCATTGGCTCCGGTTGCCTCAGCTGTGAGAGCCAGCTCGATAACATCCTCTACACTGAATTCATTCCTTTCTTTAAATACGTGATTTTTAGCAGCGAAAGCGCAAAATGAGCAGTTTTTAGGACAAGGTGATAAATTGACACCTATCTGAGCATGTACCTCTGCTTTGTGCTCGGAGGCAGCTCTGTTGATGGCATCGGCAGCGGCCATTACGAAGCCCGCTTCTGTGGAATGTGGATTGATGCTCAGAAGCAGGAGAATCTCGTCTCGTGTCAGAAGATGCCCGTCGAATACCTTGGCAACAGCATCTGTCACCCTGGGATCCACTATCATATCATCTATCCTTTCTATGCAACCGACTGAAAATGCTCCAGCGAGCGCATTCCCCGTAGTCCGCCTGAGGCGGACTGCAGGGAGCTTCAATGAAAAAGAAGTGGATATTTGCTCTGCCCTGCCTGGGCAGCTTAGCATCCAGCCATCTTTTCATAGTACCTTTGCTAGGAGTCTCTTGGTGGTAGTAACTGAAGAGACTTATAAATGATTGATACCAAGTGAAAGGATAGTAAATTCTATACGCTGAAACGTATAGAATTGGTTTATCTTCTATTTAAACTTATCTTGTCAAGGGGAAATTCAGGCCCATCTTAAGCGGGGGACACAAAGCTATTTCCTTTCGGTCTGTCAGAAAAGAAGAGAGGGTGAGGAGGTGATAAGCTTTCAGGTGGGAGATTCTCAATGTCTGCGGGGGGGGCTGTGATCTCTTCCTGAAGTTCTCTGCTGTTCGGCCTGAGCCGGTAATCCCAAAGACTCTTTTCTTTTTCAACATCGAAAAGCTTGGCTTCCTTTTTCCGGATAAAGCCGTCGTCCAAAAGAGTAGCTGTCCTGCAACTCTTGCAGTGCGTTGCAGTTGCTGGATCGCTACTTTTCTTGCTATGCCCTTTTGGTCCATCGGTCTTAATTTGTCCTTTTATCAATGACTTATTCGACCGTTCTCACCAAGGTGAACAGAGAAACCCGTGGCATGTGTGTTGCGAGATATATGTGATATCGCGGAAAAATTGAACTGTTATTCCAGACACCATTGGAAAGAAGAAAACTTCAGTTAGTAAAAGGGAGCAAGCGGTCAGAC
>JASFGC010000340.1:0-4268 GCA_050123975.1 Syntrophobacterales bacterium
TTCGGATTGCGGAATTATTTCAGAACCGCTTTCCCAAACTGATCTGGGTGGAACAATGAAGCCTTTTTCGACCAGGCCAGATTGCTGAAAAAGCGAATTGTAGTATGACGCATTTTGCCGCCGTTTGGCTGTCCAGTCATCCAGATATCTCAATTTGACCAAGAGCACGGCAGCTTGGAGAGCGTCCAGCCGGAAGTTTCCCCCCACCAAATGATGATAATACTTGGGTTTCGACCCGTGAACACGCAAGGTCTTGAGCCTGTCTGCGATTTCTGTATCATTGGTTGTCACCATGCCACCATCGCCAAAGCCTCCCAGATTCTTGGAGGGGAAAAATGAGAAACAGCCAAAATGGCCCATGGAACCAGCCCGCATTGGCACCTCATTATGGATGGAGGGATATTCGGCTCCAATGGCCTGGGCACCATCTTCAACGACCACCAAGCCATACTCATTTGCTATTGCCAAAATACCATCCATGTCAGCGCATTGACCGTAGAGATGTACAGGCATGATGGCCCTGATGATCACTCCGGTTTCCCCATGTACGAGTCTTCCTGAGCCAGATTCGAAGCTACATTCTGCCTCCACGAATGCTCTTATGTCCACGGGATCAACATTGTAGGTCACCGGATCGATATCCACAAAGAAGGGCCTGGAGCCAGCCCGAACGATAGATCCCCCGGTGGCAAAAAAGGTAAACGGCGTAGTAATTACTCCCTGGCCGGAGCCTATCCCAGCAGCCATCAGAGCTATAAGGAGACCGTCAGTCCCTGAAGAGACCCCCACCGCACACTGGCAGCCGCAGTATGGGGCTACAGCTTCCTCCAATGCCTCTACTTTGGGGCCGAGGATAAAGTACTGCGACTCAAGGACCTCATCCACCGCTTCCTTGATTTCATCTCGAATGCTTTGATACTGCGCTTTCAGATCGAGCAGAGGAACTTTCATAACCGTTTATTTGGGGAGAGGGCTAGAAATACTGTAACTAACCAGCAGTAGGGTGGGTCTCCCCCTAAATCTCTCCTCTTTTTAATTTGTCCCGTATTCTTTTGGCCTCTCTAGGCATAGCCTTGTGAAAGAATTCCATTTGAGCTTCAAGCCACTGAAGTTTTGATTTCACCGATTTTTTCCTATAAATCTCAATATCCTCCTTGGTTTTTTGGTATAGCAGGGGCCGCCCGTTGGCCGAATTGTATTGGCTATTCTTCATGCTTCCAATCCTCTACGATCTTTTTCAAGTAGAACACATCGGCCTTGTCTTGGGCTCTATCAGACTTCTCTTTCATTGCGATTAACACGTTAATTGGTACAAGCGGAATGATTGTGTTTTCAAATTCTATTTTTTTTCTTTTCTCGTATACTTCGTCAAAATTGAAGGGTTCCTCAACAAAGATATCGAGGAGGAAAAAGGGATTCTTGGCGTCATAAAGGCTGTAAACCACCATGCCTTTATCGGCAATCCAGCCCTTTCTCTTTTCCGCATCTATGAAATCATCGAGCGCTAAAGGAAGTTTTGGCTTTAAACCAAGCTTCTTAGCAACTTTGACAAATTTCAAAAGGTTTTTTTGGGCAAGCTTTAAGACTATGTCTATATCCGCGGGAGCCCTCTCAATTCCATAAAGATTTACAGCTATACCATCAGCCAACAGGTACTTGACAGATTCTTTGTTTAGTGAAGAAAATAGATTCTCGAAGAGCTTCATCAGCTATCCCGTTTATTCGGCCTGCTTAGTCTAATCACCTTGGGCGCCTTGGGAGAGCATTCACCAGTCAGCAGCAGGGAGCTGGCTGCCCTTAGCTCTTGACCTCCATCAATTTTTATCAGCTTCCCGCTCACTGTTTACTGCTTACTTGTTAGGAATGGTCGCGCAAATGCAAAATGCGTTCCGGCGCCACTCCAATGGAGACAAGACGATCAAAATGGCTTTGAATATCCTCGGTTTGAGTAAGGAGAACGTACTCGTAACCGTCGTTACCTAACTGTTCATAGCCTTTTACCAGGTGGCCGAAGAATTTCTGTCCCTCATGTTTATCATCAAATACTCCGGTCAGCCTTATGGAGGTGTTCTGAAGGAAGAGGTGTGCCAGTTCTGCAACTTCCCCACATCCGCAAAGTGTTATTCTCCGCACACCCGCGTTTTCAAGTTTGCCAAACAAGGTAACGAGCATTTCCCTGATCTCCCGGTAGAACCCTACCGAGTAGCGAATATATCTGTAGGTGAGACGGGATTTTTCTAGGGCGCCTTTGGGAGTAAGCAGATATTTCACTCTGTTTTTCGGAATATGGGTGATCTTGAAGTAGCCTTTCTTGGCAAGCCGCTTGATAAAGGCATTGACTAGGCCCAAGGATATATTAAGGTCACGAGCCAGTTCCCGTTGGGTGGGAGGTTCACTGGAGTCAACCGCCTCTAACAATTTTAGTGTTCTTAATTCGTCCTGGTCCATTGCTTTAGCATAGCGCCAAGCGCAGAGCGCATGGCGTTGAAAAAAGAGAGATAAAAACTAAAGGGGGAAAACCGAATAATTCAATTGGGAGATTGAGTGAATCTCTGCTAGCTGCAAGCTGCCCACTGCCCGCTGGACATAGCTTCGCCAACTCGGTTACACGGAAGGAGCCGACAGATACGTTTTCTAGGGTTTTTTGAGTTCACCAGTTTCTCTGAGCCGAAGAAAACAGGGTGTACCCGGGAATATCTAAATAACTGAGGATCATAAACTTGAAAACTCCATGAGCCTCATCAATCTTGTGCCCTGGAGTTCATGCAAACATCAGGCCGCTTGTTCAAATTTTGAACATTATAGAGGGCTATTTTTCCTTGTCAAGCATTTTTTTCAAGAATTTTCTATAAATAGGCTAGATTAATTCAGGAAGTTTGGATGATTGAAACGCTTGGAGCGCACAGGATTGCAAAGAACTTTTGAAAGAACATACAGATTGCTGAGCACCTTTTGTATAAAAAATGGGGGGCGAGGGGGTTGAGATTACGATGGTTGTCTGTTTATTCGCAGGTAATGAAATCTTTGTTGACCTCGAACGTTTTGATCCCGATACCTCGGACCTTCATGATGTCTTCGGGCTTTTGGAAAGGACCATTCTTTTCCCTGTAGTCCACGATGCGCTGGGCATAGGATGGCCCAATCCGCTTCAAGGTGCTGAGTTCATCCACCGAAGCCTTGTTGATATTTACCTTCACTTGTTCTTGGGCCAACGCAGTACCTATTCCCGCGCTTGCCATAAAGGTGACCAGTAGAATGGTTGCCAGAATGTGTTTCGTCTTTTTCCTCATACCTTCCCTCCTCATTTTGTGATTTTGGTGCCCCTTGCCCCCATCAAGACAGCTGGCAGCGAGCAGATTGCAGCTGGCAGCACCATAACTAGGCACTAGGGACTAAGCACTGACGTTCCAAGGATCAGTTAGTGCATAGTGTTTAGTGCCTAGTTGTAGTGTTGCCAACTAGAATGAGGGTGTTCAAACCCCTCAACTTGTTGTCACTACAGAAGCTCTGATAGTATCCGGATGCTGCGGATATTGGATAATGAGTGCCCCCAAAGAATGAGGGTGCGCCTTATGGGTAGTTTGCTCAAAGTGCCCCCACCTGAGCGAAACTAACTCAAGCTAACGAAAGAGATCTGCTCCTGTCAAGGGGAAAATCCTTTTTACCGCAAATCAATTCAAAGTAAGATTTCACCTGAAAGTTTTCGGGGAGAGTCTATCGCGGCTGGAATGGTACAAATATGAAGCTCATTGCAGGCACATTTGTTGCTAACCATAGATAAAATCTGCAATATAAGGAAAATGTTTACCCAAAAAGGCTATCTACTATGCAGCATGAAGATGGAAATTTTGAAGCCGAAACCTGGCAGGGTGAATATCTCGAGACCTGGCCTCGACTCCCCCTCGGGCTTCGCCGCCACCTTGCCCGCATTGCTCCGCACGAGGCATTTCAACTTATTTTGTCAGATGGCAATGACGAGGTCTTTGAAGCCTTTTTGGAAAACCCTAAAATTACTCAGGCGGAGGTCCTCGTCCTCATTGACCGAGCCCGGACACAATATCTCATTGAAAAATTGAGCCGCACCCCCAAATGGTATGCCAGCCATACCATCAAGAGGAGGTTGCTCAGTAATCCTCACACTCCCTTCGGTGTCGCCCGTAGGATCCTTGACTATCTGCCATTCGTGGAACTGAAACGAGTCATGACTAATGTTAACCTGCCGCGGGAGGTCCGTAACATGGCGCGAGAGTCCTTTCGCAGAGCATTCC
>JASFGC010000341.1:0-4245 GCA_050123975.1 Syntrophobacterales bacterium
CAATCTTAAATGTTACACAGACTGGCCCCAAGGACCAGGTTTGCTATTTTGAATGAAGGGCAATTCCGCAGGACAGCGAAGAAGGGCCATTTAAGGATGGAAACTAGTTGGGGGCATAAACGCTTATCTTCTGTCGGCTCTTGCCCTTTCGTTCGAAATGGACAACCCCGTCGATCTTCGCAAACAGGGTATAGTCTCTCCCCATACCCACGTTTTGACCAGGATGGAACTTTGTGCCTACCTGTCGCACCAAAATATTTCCGGCCCGGACAAACTGCCCGCCAAATCGTTTGACTCCGCGTCTCTGGGACGCGCTGTCTCGGCCGTTTCGCGAGCTTCCTCCAGCTTTTTTGTGTGCCATGGCCAGTTACCTCACAACTGAAAGCAAAGAAATGCTATGCTTCGATGTTCTCTATGGCAAGTTCAGTAAACCACTGCCGATGACCTTGCTTACGACGATAACCTTTGCGCCGCTTATACTTGAAGATGGTAATTTTCCGCCGTCGCCCGTGCCCTGTGACCCGAGCTGTTACCTTGGCTTTGGCCAAGGTTGATGCTTCAACTTGGATGTTTTCATCATCCCTAATAAGTAAGACATCATCGAGCGTTATCGTATCGCCTACTTCGGCGTCCAGCTTCTCTACACGCAGCACCTCACCCGCACTCACCTTGTACTGCTTTCCTCCAGATCGAACCACTGCGTACATCGAATAATCCTCCAAAAAGACAAAAGTTTATAATAAATGAATCAATACCTTGTGTCAAGTATTACTCGCTTGGAGATTGCGGATTGTACCTACAGTTTTTTTTAAGAATCCGCAATTCGAAATCCGCAATCCGAAATTTATGGCAGCGCATATATATCGTACTGCTCTAAGTGGAGGCTTTGGTCTGCCTTCACAGTTATGCGCGCCTGCAGATTCTTTTCCAACTCCTCAAGTCGATGGCGTTCTTCATCGTAGAGCAGATGAACTACCTCCGGATGAGCGGTTACCATTACACTCCGCCCGGACAGGACTTCGCGGTCTCGTTCAATCTCTCGAAAAATCTCGTAACACATGGTACCCGTGGACTTGAGATACCCCTCACCATCACAGTAAAAACATGGTTCTCGCAGTACCCGATTTATGTTTTCTTTGGTGCGTTTTCGGGTCATTTCAATAAGACCGAGCTCTGACATCTTCAAAATGTTCGTTTTGCTCTTGTCCTTTTTCAGGGCATCCCTCAGTCTATTGAAGACTTTTTCTCGATTGCTCTCCTTCTCCATATCGATGAAATCGATGATGATGATTCCACCTATATTGCGCAAGCGCAACTGATAGGCGATTTCTTTGACAGCCTCGAGGTTGGTCTTGAGGATGGTCTCTTCCAGATTTCTCTTGCCCACATAACGTCCAGTGTTAACATCGATGGCAGTGAGTGCTTCCGTCATCTCGATAACAATGTAACCGCCGGACTTTAACCATACTTTCTTACCCAGAGCCCGCTGCACCTCCATCTCTATACCGTAAGCGTCACAAATGGGCTCAGGTTCCTCGTACAGCCTGACATCCGCTTTCAGGCTAGGCATAAAGGTCTCAACGAACTTGAGAATTTTCTCATACTCTGCTTGGGAATCTACAATGAGCTTGTCAACTTCTTGGGTAAAGAGATCTCGCACCGCCCTTAAAATGATATCTGGCTCTTGATAAAGAAGACCTGGCACTTGACTGTTTTCGCTTTTTTTCTGGATGTTTTGCCATACTTTCAACATGAAATCCATTTCTGCCTTGATCTTGTCGCTCTCCACCCCCTCTGCAGCTGTGCGGACGATAAAGCCGTAATTTTCAGGTTTTATTTGCAGCACGAGCTCACGCAATCGATTCCGCTCAGTTTCATCCTCAATGCGCCGTGAAATCCCAACATGGTCCATTGTTGGCATGAGCACAAGATGACGTCCTGGGATAGAGATGTGTGAGGTAATCCGCGCTCCTTTGGTTCCCAATGGTTCTTTGGCCACCTGAACCAGGACCACCTGCCCTTCCTGTAACCGATCCTCTATGTGGACCTCCTCTGCCCATGTCGTCTCAACCTGCTCTTGGCGCAATTCGCCGTCCTGGTCAATCTCCCCATCGCCGGCCATCATTTCTTCTATTTCATCCAGATTGTCATATACATCGCTTACATACAAAAATGCCGCCTTCTGTAAACCGATATCAACAAAAGCGGCCTGCATGCCAGGAAGCACTCGTACTACTCTCCCTTTGCAGATGTTTCCGGCAATACTTCGTTCGCCGGAGCGTTCAATGAATAGCTCTGACACTGTTCCATTTTCTATGAGTGCCACCCGTGTTTCATAATGGGTAACATTGATGATCAGATCAGTGGACACGATGTCATCCTTCCGTGAATTCTGAAGATATTTTGATAATGCGAGCGTCCAAAACCTTTTGTTCGGGCAAGCCGAATAGATGAGTCAAAAGATCTCGAACCCGGATGTTTCCCTTTGCATCCTGAGTAAAAGTCAACCGAATCCTGCGGGGATCTAAAGACTCGAGACTCAGCAACCGGTCCTCCAATGAGATAATAGTTTCACCTCTCTTGGACCTCTGCTTCAGAGGAGTCAGTGACTTACTGTGAAAGCGGCGAAACCCTTCCGCCGGCCAGCTCTCTCCCGGCAAGATAGCCTCATATCTAATCACTGTTGAGGCTGTTTGTCGAGTACTCTTCTCTTTCTCCTCTGCCTCCAGCACCTCCAAGCCAGGTGGGAGTTCAGCATTCAATCGACTGCATATCTCTGAGAGCGTTAGAGGCTGGTAGAGTACCACCTCCATCTCCTCAACCCTGCTTTCAAGGCCAAGGGGGAGGGCATCTCCAAAAGAAATGCGAGGCGTGGGGTGGTATCCTTGGCTGTATGCAAGTGGCAGTCGAGCCCGCCGCATGGCGCGCTGAAAAGCGGTGGCCATTTCCAAGTGGCTAAGAAAACGGCCGCTGTCAATTTTCGCAAACACCAGATGATAGCGATAGAGTCCATCCGTGCTATCTTCTGATTCTCTACCTTCACCTGTTTCTGTGGTCATTTCCTGGTGAAGATGCAATGTTATCGTTTTGTGGTCACACACTCCACATTTATTGCAGCCCTCTGTCCTGCAATCAGAGGTGACAACCTCAGCTATGGCTCGCTCATATTCCTTCCAGAGATAGTCCTCACTTACACCACAATCTAAGTGAGACCAAGGGAGAATCTCACCAAAATCCCGAGAGCGCTGGCCGTATATTAGGGGGTCAATTCCTGTTTCGGCAAATGCCTGCTGCCAGAGGTCAATCCGTAGTTGATCACTCCAGCCGTCAAAGCGACAACCAAGCTGTTGGGCCCTGAGCAGCACCTCTCCTAAACGCCTGTCTCCCCTGGAGAACACCCCCTCCAGAACACTCTGCCAGGGTTTGTGCCATTTGAAGTGCAGTCCTTTCTTGCGCAAACTCCTTTTGAAAAAAGCAAGATTTTCTTCTATCTCGGCCAGGGAAAGCTGGGCCTCCCATTGAAATGGGGTATGGGGTTTGGGGACAAAGGTGGAGACACTAACGTGCAGCCTCCGACGTGGTATCTGTGTAGCCGCTTCCCGCCAGACCTTCATGGTAAGTGCCACCAAAGCCTCAAGGTCTTCAGCCCTTTCCGTGGGCAAGCCCATCATAAAGTAGAGCTTGATCAGGCGCCAGCCCGCTGAGTAAACCTCTCGTACCGTATCCAACAGGTCGCTTTCGCTGATTCCTTTGTTGATCACGCACCGCAGTCTCTCGCTCCCAGCCTCTGGGGCTAGGGTAAATCCGGTCTTGCGCACCTGTTTGATCGCTTCGATCATCTCTTCATCCAACGTCCCCACCCGAAGACTGGGCAAAGAGATGGCTACCTGCCTATCGCTATGGTACCGCATCAAAGTTTGAAGCAACCTTTGAATGTTGCCGTAATCACCAATACTGAGAGCCAGCAGAGACAATTCGTCATAACCGGTGCTGGCCAACCCCGCCTCGGCCAGCTCCACAATCTCCCGTGGCGATCGTTCTCGAACCGGCCGATAAATAAAGCCGGCCTGACAGAAACGACAGCCGCGTGTACATCCACGCGCTGCCTCCAGGCTTAGCCTGTCGTGAATGATGCGGGTACAGGGAACCAACGGGCGGCTCGGCGGCCGGTTCGAGTTCAGAGTTGGGAGGATGCGCTTTTTCACCCTCGGCTTCTCAGGAAAACGAGATCCGATTTCAACTATG
>JASFGC010000342.1:0-4232 GCA_050123975.1 Syntrophobacterales bacterium
GCAGCTGCCGATATTACAACAGGATTGAGAGGTTATGAAGTTCGCCAAGATTCCCATGGCCACCATCAACCGGCTGTCTATTTACCTGAGGAATCTCGACGAGTTGATGGTGAACGATGTTGAGGTAATTTCCTCAGAGCGGTTGGCCAAACAATGTGGGGTAAATCCAGCACAAATCCGTAAAGATCTCGCTTACTTTGGTGAGTTCGGTGTAAGAGGAGTTGGCTATCGAGTCAAGGATCTCTACTCTCAAATTCAAGAGATACTTGGCCTCAATCGCCCGTGGAATATGGCGCTTTTTGGAGTTGGTAACTTGGGTTCAGCTCTTATCCGGCACGCCAACTTTCTTAAGCACGGGTACAAGTTTGTGGCAGCCTTTGATGTGGATCCTGAGAAAATCGACAAGACGCTACCCAACGGCCTCGTCATCGAGCACGTAGACCGCTTCGAGGAAGTGGTCAAAGAAAGAAATGTGGAAATGGGCATTATCGCCGTGCCGCCCACGAGCGCCCAGAGTGTAGCGAACCAGCTTATTCTTGCGGGCATCAACGGAATCTTGAACTTTTCGCCGGTTCAGATTCAGGTCCCTGACTGCTGTCGAGTGGAGAACGTGGATTTCTCCATCAAGCTAGATAATCTCGCCTATCATATTTCTTCGACAACCACCTAAGGGTCCCACTCACGCTCAGATTGGACATGTCTGGAAGTGGGACCGCTGTGGCTTATTCCTGCCCAGAGAACTTCACCTCAACATTTTGTACGAAGACTCCAGAGGCTGAAAGTGTGAATCAAGGGATGTAATCTAAACTTTAGAGTTTCACCTAGTGCGCCAGCACGAAATACGCTGTTGGCTTTTCTTTTGAAAAACCTGTTAAAGGTTGGTATAGGGTGTGGGCAGAGCGGATGTTGGTTCCAGTATTTTCCGTTTTCGATATTGTGAGTGTAATCGAATAACCTGACCTTATCCGATCCTATAAACCTGAAATTACGATTTGGTGCGGGTTGGGGTTTTGGCAGGTTAGGAGGGATTTGTTGAGAGAAGCCTCGATCATTGCGGTTGTGGCCATTAGCCTCTTTATTTTGGTGAGATATTGTTGGCTGATCTGGAAAGAGAGGATTAAACCCGCCCTGGCCATGTGGGTTTTTTTCTCCATCGCGGTGGGTGGCAGTTTGATTACCTATCTGTCTGCAGGAGACTACAGTCTCCTCGACAATATCCTGAATACCTCGGATCTCGTCATGGTGGTGATAGTTTCAGTTTTCATATTCATATTCGGTGACCGAAGCACTCGATTCAACAGGTTCGATCTCGGCTGCCTGATCGCAGTTTTGGCCATCTTGGCTTTCTGGATTATCTCTCAGCATCACGTTGTGTCCCATGTTTCGATTCAGGTTATTCTCGTCATCGCCTATTTTCCGGTCATTAGCAGGATTTGGAAGTCCAACGAGAACACAGAATCATTTGCTGCTTGGATCGGTCTGTTTTTGAATCCATGCATATCATTGCTTTCGAGTAAAGGCGTTTTGGCCACCATTTATGCCCTGAGGGCGATCATCTCGATTTCGGTTTTATTGGCGTTGATGGTCAGAGCCGAGCTGAAGCAGAGAAATGACAGGGAAAGCGAGCCAGCGATCTGAGGTGGAAAGTCCCCCCAAGGCGGCAGTCATCTCGGAAGCTGCCAATCCATACCTATCTCCTGGAAGTGTAGATTACATACTTTAATTCCCACCTTTCTTCTTGAGATCCATCTACCACATATGGCCTGCACTCTATTCCAGATTTTCTTGACAAAATCAGAGGTGATCGGTACGGACTTTGCAGGCAATTCTTTACCCCTTGCTACAACACAAACCGGACAGTTATTGATGGATAGGCTTCATTTCTCAAACGGGGGAATGGAGCTTTTTTTGTTTGGTAAGCAGTGAGCAGTAAGCGGGAAGCAGTTTTTTTGTCTTTAACTCTATGCTTTATGCGAATTGAAAGAAACACAAAATCGCAAGGACGTCATTTCTTTGGGGTAACATTACTAGCTTATGAGGTAAGGGAGAGTTTGTTATGAAAGTCATAAAGGAAATAGGTCTATCGGTTCTAATCATATTATTTGTGGCAGTTAGTCTCAGCCATGGTCAAAGTGCTGCCATGCGACACTTGATCTACGGTGTGGACTACGCTGCTCAAGGAAAATTTAATGAGGCCAAGGAGGAATTTGAAAAGGCCTTGAAGGTTAACCCGTTCAATGAAGGTGCACAAGATAGCTTGAAAGTCATTGAAGATGTAACCGCCAAAAAGATAGAGAGCAAGACAGCTATTCATTTTTTCCAAGGGGCAGCCTACGTACTCAAAGGGCAGTTTGATCAGGCAATTCTTGAGTATGACAAAGCCATAAAGATAAACCCAAAATTCGGTACAGCCTACCGCACTCGGGGAACTGCCTATGCCAGAAAACGCCAGTATGACCGAGCCATCTCTGATTACAACAAGGCGATAGAGTTAAACCCGAGGTATGCTACGGCCTATTTCACTCGTGGGAGTGCCTATCAAATCAAAGGTCAGTATGACCGAGCGATCTCTGATTTCACCAAGGCCATAGAGATAAACCCAAGGTATGCTAAAGCCTACAGCAATCGGGGAGTTGTCCATAAATGCAAAGGTCAGTATGACCGAGCGATTGCTGATGACAACAAAGCCATAGAGATAAACCCAGGATGTGCTCAGGCTTACACCAATCGCGGGCTTACCTTTGCCAGCAAACGCCAGTATGACCAGGCCATCTCTGATTACAACAAGGCGATAGAGTTAAACCCGAGGCTTGCTCAGACCTACTACAACCGGGGGCTTGCCTATTCTCAAGGCAAAGCCCAGTATGCCCAGGCCATCTCTGATTTCACCAGGGCTATAGAGATAAACCCACGCTATGCCGCTGGCTATAAAGGGCGTGGGCTTAACTATATGATATTAGGGAATATGAAAAAGGCTTGTTCAGATTTGAAACAGCTTTGTACATTAGGTGATTGTAGGGTTTATCAGGCTAGTAGAGCTATGGGAAAATGCGACTGAGATATTGGCCATGGGCAATTAGAGGACTGGCAAAAGTGAGTAGTGTAGAATGTTTCACTTTTTCGTGGACTGTGAATTACATACTTTAATTCACACTATTCCGTTTGGGATCTTCTTACCGCATATAGTAGTAATACTGGCAGAGTTTGAAATAAAATCTTATGGATGTTGTCTTGGTGGTTTCACCAACGCTCCTTTGACCTTTTCGCCAAATCTGGCGATTTCACAAAGCTCTCATGATGTAAGCTATCTCAGCTAAGTTGTTGTGGTAAAAGGCTTTGCCCACTTTTCCCCACCTTTGGCATCTTTCCTGCCTAAGCATGGAGATGTAGCGTTTGCAGCTCCTTGTCTAACTCTACACCATATATTACTTGCCCTCGTCAGCCATCCGCGCCCGGTTTGATGGGGGTTTTTTCAAATTATCTCTTAGTCGTATTGATCATTACGCCAGGAACCGTTTAGCCCAACTAGAGCAATAGGTCTATCAGGATACTCTGGAAATAACCTCTGACCATAGAGCAGGTGATTCGTGAGTAATGAAAAACGTGAATATCCCAGAGCTGAGATAAAATGGCCGGCCGTGATAAAGACCGATCAAGGTACGATGGATGGGGTAACATCAAATGTTACCCCAAATGGAGTCTTCATCCATTGTCAAAAACCGTTAAGGCTCAATGAAATCTTCGAACTAACCATAAATATTCCCAACTCAGACCAGACCCTAGAAGCCAGAGCGGAAGTGACCTGGTCGAATCGATGGGGCCCTGATGATGAAATTTCGCCACGTGGTATGGGCGTTCGATTTGTAAGGATCTCCAGTGAGGCCAGGAAATTCATCGCCAGAGCAGCCTTGAACTATCTTAAATCAGAGGAGGTAGCGCCAGAGTTGCTGCAGACCCTGCAGACTTTGGTCATAGATGTGGATGAGGTTCAGGCAAGCGTTGGCTGAAAGTGCAAATAAATAGTTTGCAGCGGAAACCTTATCCTATGCGCTAGGTCAGAGGTAGGTGGCTTTGCCAGTAAAGATTGCAAACAGTTTTGAAATACTGAAGAGCTAGAGTCTAGAAAATTCCAAGCTCCAAGCACCAAATTACAAACAAATCTCAAATTCCAATCTCAAATGACCAAAACAGGTTTGGAATTTTGAATTTTGGTCATTGTGATTTGGAATTTT
>JASFGC010000343.1:0-4221 GCA_050123975.1 Syntrophobacterales bacterium
TTGGCCATTCGAGTTCGATACAATGGCTTGACCCAGCTTTGGATGCATTATGGCCAATCCTGGAAACGATGGTAATCAAAAGCTAACAGTGAGGTGACAGCAAGCGGAGGGGTATTGTCAGTTGTCGGTGCGCCGCATAGCGCTAAGCGCAGAGCGCATAGCGTGTTGTTACCATTCACAATATTACGCCATGCGCTATGCTCTATGCGCTTTGCACTATTTTCAACTCTCCCCCATAGTCACCCGTATCACTTCCTCAAAGGTAGTCACTCCTCGAAGCATTTTCTCAATTGCCGACTGTTGCAGGGTTAACATTCCTTCCTCAGAGGCGAGTTCCTGCAGTTCCGCTAGCGGAGCTTTCCGGTTCGTAAGTTTTCCCAGCTTTTCGCTCATGGGCAAAACCTCGAATATTCCTGTACGTCCCAAATAACCTGTGTTTCGACACTTCAGGCAGCCTTTGCCCATTTTGAGTTCCACTTCGCTTTCCGGGTTCTCGCCCAGGGGCAAGGGAGCCAGGTCAGCAACCCGCACTTGGTATGCTTCCTCGCAATGAGGGCAAATTTTTCTCACCAACCGTTGGGCCACCACTCCCGTGAGGGTGGAAGAGATCAGGAAGGGCTGAACCCCCAGATCAATGAGCCGGGTTATGGCACTGGGTGCATCGTTGGTGTGCAAGGTGCTGAGAACGAGGTGTCCGGTGAGAGCCGATTGTATGGCATTGCTCGCCGTTTCCAGGTCTCTCATCTCACCGATCATGATGATGTCAGGGTCCTGGCGGAGCACATGGCGAAGGATGTTGGCGAAGGTCAGATTGAGCTTTGGCTTCACGGCGATCTGATTGAACTGTTCATGGACCATCTCTATGGGGTCTTCAATGGTGGTAATGTTGTTCCGTTCACTGACCAGAAAGCGCAAGCTGGAATACAGGGTGGTGGTCTTGCCACTGCCGGTAGGACCGGTTATCAGAACAATGCCATTGGGCACCTCGATGAGCTTGCGGTATTTAATGAGGTCGGGTGATGAAAACCCCAATCCCTCGAGATCCTGTAAAAGAACGTCAGGATCCAAAATTCTGAGCACCGCCTTTTCACCGAATGCCACCGGCACGGTTGAAACTCGAATTTCCGCCTCTCTGCCGTTTCGTTCTACCTTGATGCGCCCATCTTGAGGCCGTCGTTTCTCAGCAAGGTCCAGCCGAGCCAAACCCTTGATCCTGGAAAGAATTGCCGGATGCACACTCTTGGGTATCCGATAGATGGTATGCAGGAGTCCGTCGATGCGAAGCCGCACAATGGTTTGGTCCCGCTTGGGCTCAATGTGTACGTCGCTGGCACGCTGCTCAAAACCGTAGGTGAACAGGTGATCCACCGCATTGGTTATGTGTTGGTCGCTTGAGGAGATCTCGTCGGCCGATTGCAGCCGGGTGAACTGTTCCAGGTTTCCCAGATCCACCAAAGGCCGGCTCATCTGATGGTCAGCGGCGGCAATGGAGCTCTTGAATCCATAGAACTCCGAGATGGTCTTGATAATGTCACTCTTGGTGCTGATAAGGGCTTCGACCCGTTTTTTGGTGACCCGCTCGATATCCTCCAGAACCTGGCGATTGAAGGGATCATAAACTACTACGGTAATGGTCTCCAGGGAACTCTCCACCGGGAGCACCATGTGTTTCAGGGCGAAGCTCTTCGGAATGGTTTGGGTTACCAACTCCAAGTCCAGTTCCAACGGGTCAATTTTCTTAAAAGCCATGCCCAGTTCCGCGGCCACTGCCCTCATTATGGCCTCTTCATCGAGACGGCCATCCGCACCCTCACCCGGCACCAGTTCCATGGAGGCCAGAACATCTACCGGTGTGATCTCGGCATCGCAGCTCTGGGCGGAAAATCCCCCTCTCTTGACTCTACAAATCTGGGCCAGCTTTTCCTGCTGCACAGGTGCTTTTTTATAGATTATCTTCTCCTGGTCTGGGCTGAGCAGCCCACGCCTGCGGAGAATGCCAACCAAATATTCCAGATCCAACTGGGTTGAAGTCATCGACACTGTGCTCCTTTTCCAAATCTCAGGGTTTCAGCCTCTTGTTTCTTTTTCCTGACACCTGACACCCGAAACCTGAAACCTCAGTGTTTATGACATTTTCCTTGAAACCGGAGGGAGGGTCAAGCTGATTTGTCTGGCCTAATGTGGTGGAATTAGTTTATAATCCTTGTTTATAAGTATTATGACTAAAAATCCATGTGCTTAATTTCAAATACGCCAATGCACTTATTCCGCAGAAAGTTCTTTTCGCTTCGAGGTGCTGTGTTGCAATACGTCATCCCGACCAAGTCCGCCTGCGGCGGACGCGAGCCGGGATCCAGTAATGAGACTATATTAGAATCTTACTAGATTCCGGATATTCGCTTTCAGCGAATTCCGGAATGACGGGTATGCGAATTGTGACATGGTGTCTAAAAGAGAAGAGATGCTGCGGAGCTGAGTTAACAGTGGTTTTCAAAATGCGGTAAACGCTATTTGTCATGTGATTTGCCGCCGCTGAACGATTGATCAAAAACGCAACTGGGAATACAGCCCAAAACTACAAAAAAATTAACAACTATTAAATTTTTTCATAGAACCGGTAGTGATCCTAAGAATGGTATGGCCACCTGCGGAGGAGATGCAATGCAGTGGTGTGTCAGTATATTTGGGCTCTCTGTCTACTTCTGCAAGCAGTGAACAGATCACCTACCCGGTGAATAATAACCATCGGAGTTACACTATACTGCTGGCACACAACTTGCTCAAATCAGGTGCGGGCAAATAGATGTTTTGCTCCGTCCGGTTCTCTGCGACCATGCCAGAGTACTCGTTTACATTATTCATGAACTCATTGCGGTGCATGAATAATCTGCTCTAGCAGATGATGAAATGATGAACCGCTCAGCCTGTCGAGTGTGGAGAATGATGCCCAGGGAAAAGGATGGAGTTGTGATCGCAAATTTCCGACGGGGGTTCTCCACGATTGAGTTGATGGTTGTGATTTTCATCATGCTCGTTCTGGCTGCGATAGCTTTTCCCCGTTTCTCGGACTATGCAAGAAATCAGCGACTCAAGGGTGTGGCCAGGGACTTGATGTCTCACTTTCAGTTCGCTCGTCTGGAGGCTACCAAGCGCAGTACCGCCATAGCTCTAGCCTTCAACCCAGGAGACGGAGGAGTAGGTAATTACACGGTTTTTGTGGATGACGGCGCCGGAGGAGGTATTGCCGGAAACTTGATCCAGGACAATCAAGCCGAGGCCACCCTGAGACGTGCTGTCATGCCTGGCGGGGTCACGCTGGACAGCACCACGTTCACCAACGATCGGGCTGGGTACAATGCCCGCGGCTTTCCGGTTCTGGGGAATGGGGGAACGGTCAGGCTGCGTACAGATCCACCCGGCAGAAGCTACGAGGTGGTAATGCAATCGATCTCAGGAGGTTTGAGCCTCAATGGGCCGCTCTAGTCTTGATATTTCACGAATTGCCTGCTCCGACCGTGAAACTGGGAACCCGCTTGCGGGACTGAGCGGAGCGGAGCGAGCGCGAATAATATGACCGTCCTTCCGGGCGTCCTCGGGTGTCGGACCCTGCGACGTACTGTTCAAGTACGCCTCGGAACCAACACCTTGCGGTTGCCCAGTGGCACACTCATCTCCACGGTCTCGCGACGAAAATCCGTGAAATATCAGGACACTGCTCGCAAATCGTTCTGGTCTGGACAGTCAACAAGGACATCTTGGTGTGATGGAACGTGCAGAACACAATAAAAGTAACCTCCGAAGTGGCTTTAGTCTGGTTGAACTTCTGGTGGCTATGGCAATTACCGGCGTGGTCATGGCAGCTGTTTTCCAAATCTACACAACCCAACAAGATTCTTATGTTCTGCAAGAACAGGTTGCAGAAATGCAGCAAAACGGACGGACAGCAAAATACGTGATGACCAGAGAGATCAGAATGGTAGGGTATGATCCAACTGGCCTCGCCGGGGCAGGATTCATCTCTGCCGGTGGTAACATCGTACACTTCACCATGGACATTACCGATGAGGACGGGACCATCACCGTTCCCGGAGATGATATCACCTACTCTCTATCCGCTAACAAGGAATTGATGAGAAACGACGGCGCCAACAACCAAGCCGTAGTAGAAAATGTCGAGGCTGTGGGTTTCGCCTATGCTTTTGATGCGAACGATGACGGCAG
>JASFGC010000344.1:0-4204 GCA_050123975.1 Syntrophobacterales bacterium
CGGGCTCGGACGCAATGTATCGCGAAAAAAACTGCTTAAGCCCAGCTGTTCTTCCACTTGGCGGCTACAACGATTCAGTATCCGGTCAATGTTCGCATAGGTCGATGTACGGTTTATTTGAGGACGCAAATCATACATCCAGCCGTAATTAAAAGCGCCAACTCCGTCGCCATGGCTGGAAAGGTGCAGAGATATGAAAACGGTGAGTTCATAGTCGCTGAGAAGTCCTCGCAACGTGCGCGTGCTTTCTATACATTTCAATTGTTCTCGAGCGTCGTCGAGAACAGCTTGATTGCTTTTGATCGCAGCTGGAATCAGTTCCTTCAACACTCGTCGTTCCTCGAGAGTTACATCTTGGTAGGAACCTCGCCAGTCGAGCTGACGAAGAAGAAAACGTCTGTCCGCTAACTGTCGAATCAGAGCTTGCTTATTATCGGTGTGCTTTTCCAGGCGGAGTTGCATCAGTCTTTGACTGAGCGTCTCCACCTCTCTCTTAATCTCCGCAGCAAGCGCATCACGCAACCGCTCAGCTGATGTTTCGTCTAACTGATCAAAGACCACTGGTGACTCAAGTGCTGCCAAAGCCGCCTCAGCCCTTTCACTGCGAGCTT
This sequence comes from Syntrophobacterales bacterium, assembly GCA_050123975.1. Taxonomy (GTDB): domain Bacteria; phylum Desulfobacterota; class Syntrophobacteria; order BM002; family BM002; genus BM002. The sequence continues at coordinate 612 of JASFGC010000344.1, forward strand.
TGAGCTCTTTTCGCAGGTTTTTTCGTTCTCTACTTCTGGCCGCAAGAGGCCAAATGAACTCCCGCATCCCTGCCAGACCCTGAGCGTGTCCACTGGTCGCCATCAACAGAACAGATCTACCTGGGGGATGATCACGAAGGTGACGCGCTAGACTCAACAAAGCGACAATGCTCGTGGCCTCGTCAGCACCGGGAGACAATCCTGGCACCAAGGCGGTGCTGTCATAGAACGCCTCTATTACGAGTAGCTGCTCTTTGAGAGCCTCATTGTTACCCTCAATCACTGCGTATATATTCTCACCTTGGACCCGTCGCCAACCGCCGCTGGAGGTAAGGGTCACACCTGGGGCGACCAGACCGCCTTCAGCGGCTTCGAAAGAGCCAAATAATGTTCGCGCCTGAGACAGCGGCATCCAGAAGCGTGGAAATTCTACAGAGGTGAGCTCGTATTTATCTTCAAAATACCATTTGCTAGTTGGCCCCCGATCCACGTATATCAGAGCTTTTGCTTTGAGCGTAGCCGCATTGAGCCAATTCTTACCGGAATCCAACTCCATGAGGATGATACTGCCTTCCACCTTCATGTCGTTGAAATTGTGGAGTTTGCCAGGCCCCACATAGTAGAGGGGCCCCTTGAGGCCGGAATCGGGGGTAGCTTGCGGACTGAGGGCATTGAGCCGCAAAGGTTTAACTTGAGTGCTGTGTCCCCTTACAGTGAGATAGGCGGACTGGTATTGGGTGACGGGCAGCAGGAACCGCTGTCGTCCTACACGCTCAATACCCAGATCCTTGAAACCTTGTGCAATGAAATCCGCCGCCTTCTCGCATCCTGGAGTCCCCGTACTCCGGTCTTCAAGTTCAGCAAAATGCTGAATCAGTGCCCGGTCGAAGTCAGCGGCAACTGCTACTTGAGCAAATAACGAGGATAGGGCGACACACAGAGACCAGACAGCAATTCTGCTCCTCAACCTTGGTCTTTTTGCTGATTCTGCCACTCTTTTCTTATGACCTATCCATGTCATGGGCATTGGTTTGCGAAGTCGCTTTTGCATACGGATGGTAATTTGTGAGAAAAAAATCTGGACCCAAAGGATTCGGCTTTGCATTACCCGCATGGCGCAGAGCGCAAAGCGAAAAATTGCAGTGTCGCGACTCCCTGGATTTCTACGCCATGCTCTATGCGCTCTGCGCTATGCGATCTGGTTTGGCCCCGAGGGACCAGGTTTTTGATGTTGAAATATGCGAGCTAAGCTCGGTGTGCAATTTCCCCCACCGAAATGGAAAGTTGTTCACGCTCTTCGACTTTGTCTATGCGGCCATCTCGAATCCAGACGACACGGTCCGAAACACTGAGCATCTTGAAATCATGGGTGGCCGAAATGACAGTCACACCTTTTTCTTCGCTCAACCGCTTGAGCAGTTCGATGATCTCTTCTCCTGTAGTCAGATCAAGATTCCCAGTGGGTTCGTCTGCGAGGATGATTGCAGGATCATTTGCCATGGCCCGAGCAATCGCCACCCGCTGCTGCTGGCCTCCAGAAAGCTCGAAAGGCTTGTGTTGAAATCGATCTCCCAAACCCACCAGCTCCAGAAGCTCCAGACCTTTCTCCACCGCTGCATCGTTGTGCATTCCGGCAAAAATCATTGGCAAAGTAACGTTCTCCAAAGCTGTCATAACCTGAATCAAGTTGAAGGTCTGGAAGATATAGCCAATCTTGCGGCAGCGAAGCCAAGCCAATTCGTACGCATCCAATTGGGCTATATCCACTTCGTCGATAAAGACCTTACCGGATGACGGTTTATCCAGACCGCCTATCATGTTGAACAAAGTACTCTTACCCGATCCCGACGGCCCCATGATGGAAAGATACTCTCCGGAGTGGATTTCCAGGTCAACGCCTCGGAGTGCCTCCACCTCATGTTTTCTCAGTTTGAAAACCTTGGTAACTCCAGAAACTCTTACTATAATGTGCAAATTTGTCATGGCTACTCGGTCGCTCCAGTTACCACCAAATGCGTTGTATAATCATCTTTGACATTTTAGGCATTTTAGACACTTTAGCTCATTTTAGCTCACTGACCTTCGGAACTACTGTTCTACCCTCATTGCCTCTACCGGTTGCATGCGGGCGGCAACTATTGCTGGGTATAGCACACCCAGCAGGCTCAAAACGCAGCCGATTGCCAGAGCAAAAACAATGGACTTCACCACTGCCAACCAATAGACGTGTTTCCAGGCAATCAAGCCGAAACGAATAAGACTATTCAGGAGAGCGGCTACAGTGCCCAACAGGGCACCAATCCCTGCGCCTGCCAACCCCTGCATACCTGCTTCCAAAACGAAGAGGCGCAAAACAAAGCTGTCCAGCGCCCCTAAGCACTTAATAGTGCCGATCTCACGAAAGCGTTCGGTCACCGCCATGAGTTGAGCATTGACAATTCCCACTACGCAGACCAGCAGTGAGAGAATAACTATCCAGCGCTCCTTGGCGCTGCTGCCGGTGGAAGTGGCTCCCGGTTCGAGATCGTAGCCCGCCCGCACCAAGGCTTGACGATACGTCGGATTTTGAGTCTGCAGCAGACCATTGGCCGTGTCCGTGCCCACGCGCACAAAGCTCAAGAAAGAAACGGCCAGGATTAAACTCATGGTGGTGATCATGGAACGAAAAAACCGGACACGGATACTCTTCAAGCTGATTTCAAGAGATTTCATAAAAGGGAGCACTACCTGCCTGGAAATCTCAGCCCCCTTATTTGTAGATTTCATCACCTGCATCCCTTTGTGAATGAGTTTGTTTGTGGAAGCGGGTCATGAGTCAAAGATTTAAAAATAACACAAAAGCGGTATGCGGGAAACAGCAATCACCGGCCCCCACCTCTCACTTTTCCACCACATACCCCTCCCTTAAGAGGGTGCCCACATGGACAAGGCGAGGAAGATTGCGTCTCTTGAGTTCAGACAGGAGTACTTCCAAAAAATCAAAAGCTGCATTATTCATTCGCTGATGGTGGATCATGATGCCACAGAAGCCTTTGCCAAGGCTCTCTCTGAGTTCGCTAAAAAAGTTCTGCCACCCACTTTCACCATCTTTCTCTTTTCTGGTGTGAAGATCTAAAGCCACCGGGTACTCGGTGAGTGCATAAGGGGCCGGCGGCTGGGCGCCCAGATTTCGAGAAATCGCCTGGTAACCTAATTCCTTAAGAGCCTGGAGGGTTTCAGAATCGCAGCGGTTCCAGGGCGGAGTAAAGGCCGGGGTGAATGCTTCGCCCAGGAGTCGCCTCAGTTTCTGAAAACCCGTCTGCAAATCCTTCCGCTTTCGAGAAAACGATCTGCTTGGGCCAAACTCCAGACTTCTCCCCTGCGGCTCGTGATTGCAATGCCGCCAGCCATGCTGTATCCAGCACCATAAAGAGCGATCTTTACTGCAAAGTTCAACAAGCTGCCGCCATCGCGTTTCCGTGAGCCAGGCGGGCACCACGGCCAAGGTTAGGGGCACCTGGTGTTTACTGAAGATATCGATCAACCTGGCCAATTTTCGACCCGGCACAGCCACATCATCCGCTCTAAAAAAAACAACAATACCATCCCGTTGT
>JASFGC010000345.1:0-4198 GCA_050123975.1 Syntrophobacterales bacterium
ATGAGTTCGGTGTTCTTCCCAGTCAACTATTTTGAGTCCCATGTAGTTGCTGTATATCCGCTCTCCCAGTAACTCTTTGAGAAACTTGCTTTTTTCCGCCTCCACTAGAGCCTCGAACATGGACTTGGGAAGAAAACGTCTGTCCCAGACCCGATATTTTCTTTTCACCTTGTAAGTACTGCCCAAGTCAGGCTGGCCGCAATCGAGGTCCTCCTTTATACCTTGAAGCCCCATGCCAATCAAGGCCGCCATCTGCAGGTAAGGATTTCCGCTGGGATCTGGATTTCTGAGTTCAATTCTCGTACTCTCAGTACTGCTGGCATACGGCACCCTGACCATGGAGCTTCTGTTTTTCAAACCCCATCCCCGGACCACAGGAGCCTCCCTCTCTATCACGTAGGCCTTGTAAGAATTGAAAGTCGATGCCATGACAATGGAAGTCTCCCGGGCGTATTTTATGATGCCCCCCATGAACTGTCTGGCGGTCTTACTCAGATTGTGCTCGCCGCCTTTTTGGTAGAACACATTCTTTCCTTTTTTATCAACCATGGAGAGATGGATATGGAAGGCATTCCTGTTCTGTCCATCAAAAGGCTTGGGCATGAAGGTGGCGTGAAGGTCGTTCTCTGCTGCTACCTTCTGGGTCACATAATTGAAGAGCACGGTCCGATCAGCAGCACCTAATGGATCCGAACATTCCAGGTTGATCTCGTGCTGTGACGCAGTAACCTCATGATGCGCTTTCTCATGCTTGATGCCGCACTTTTCCAGTACTTCGATAATTTTGTTCCTGACCACCTCTCCTTTGTCGTGGGGGTCGCAATGAAAATAGCCGGCACTGTCAGAGTGCATACTGTCAGTGAAGCAGTCGCAGGTTAGCAAGAAAAACTCGTGTTCAGGCCCCAGAAAGAACCTGCAACCAAACTCTGATTCAGCCTGGGCAACAACATTTTCCAGTACGGCCCTGGAATCAGATTTTGATCTTTCACCCTGTGCATTTCGAATCTGGCCTATAAAAAAGCCCAGTTTCTCGTCTTTGAATTCAACAACACGGAAGCTCTCTCGAATAGGGAGGAGCAATCGATCACTGTCGTCAACTGTAGTTATCCCGGCGATGGAGCTACCGTCGAAACCGATCCCTCTATTGATTATAGAATCAATGTTCGCAGGGTTGACCGGCAAGCTCCGGTTCCTACCGTTAAGATCGGTGAAGAAAATCTTCGTAGAATCTACCTGTTTGAGCTTATCTTTGATTTGCTTTAGGCTTGCCATTGTGCTCGCATTCTCCTTTCGCTATAAACATCTTATCATAGTTGAGATAGTAACGATCACAAGGTACACAAAGAAGCCAGTAGTCATTAGAGGAGGCATAGAGCATAGGCATAGATCATAGAGTTCAAAAATTTCCAACTTCGAGTTTTTTCTTGTACCTTGTACCTTGCGCCTTTAGCCCTTCACGCTATGCGCCCTGAGCTTTGCATCCATGACAACGGACCACGGACTACTGACTTTAGTAATTTTTAGTTTGACTTGAATATTAATAAATTGTTAAGTAACAATGCAATAATTATTTTTTCTGAAGGATTTTTTTCATGCCATTTCAAGAACTGTTGGTCGACCAAACGGTACGTCTCACTCCATCCCAACGACGGATCATGCAATACATAGTGGATAACTACGAGGAAGCCATATTCCTTACCGCCTCGCAACTCGCTCACAGCGTCGGAGTGAGCGAGGCCACCGTGGTGCGATTGGCTCAGGCTTTGGGATTTGATGGATACCCTGGGATGCAGAGCAAGTTCCGCGAGGGTTTACAGGACCGCCTTTCTACTGTGACGCGGTTGGAGCATACGGTTGACCACGTGCGTCAGGTAGGGGATGTGGTGGTGAAGGTCCTCCAAGAGGACATTCAGAATCTTTCCCAGACTTTGAGGAGTCTGCCGATTGAGGTCTTCGAGCAGGCGGTGAAGGATATTGAGAAAGCCAAAAGAGTCTTTGTGGTGGGACTGAGAGGAGCTCATGCACCAGCACTCACACTGGCAACTTACCTTCGCTTTCTCGGAAAACCGGCACAACTTTTGATGCCAGGGCACGGCGAGTTGTGGGACATTCTCCAGGGGCTGGAAAAGACTGATCTCGTAATCGGTATTAGCTTGCCTCGATATACCAGTATCACTGTGGAGGTCTTGGAGCAGGCCCGGAGTCAGCGGGCCAGGGTGGGGGCAATCACGGATTCTCCTCTTTCGCCCTTAGCACGCCACGCTCACTGGGTGTTAACAGCGGAGTGTCAGTTGGACTCCTTTATTGAGTCTTTCACAGCTGTTACCAGCCTGATCAATGCATTGCTCACAGCCATGAGCATCCAGAAGCCCAATAAGACGCTGCGCATCTTGCGCGAGCGCGAAGCAATCTGGGAGGAAAAGGGAGTTTACATCTCTGATCACAGGACAAGAAAATCCAAGTGACATAGTTAAAAACTAAGGAGCCAGGAGTCAGGAGAAAAGCAATAAAGAACTAGTTCCTCTCAACTACTGGCTACCGGCTACTGACTACTTTATATTACCTCCCTCCAACTTCAATCCTTGCTTAAATCCAACCTCTGACTTCTAGTTTTTTCTCACATCCCACATCCTCAATCTGTCTTATCTTGACAAAAAAAAGAGACCCAGCACGACTAGGTCTCCCCCTGCATGATAGGGGACGTTGGTAGGTTTTGAAGGTTTTTGTGGTTGGGCTGGTATTTCCATGCCTACGAATGTGGCTGAAATATGGAGCCTCGATCCCTCATGTCAAAAAACCTTTAAAACCTACCAACGTCCCCTCGATTTGCCCTATGCTACTATTTAAGAACAGTCTTTTTAACTATTCAGTATCTCCATGGCTTCGTCCAGGTAGCACTCGGTGATGAAAGGAATACCGGTCACCTTGGCGCACTCTTCGGTAAGGGACATCAGCTCCTTTCGGGAAATGGCCGGTAGTGAGAAACAACGGGCACCCGCCATAAGCTGCTGGAGACCCACCCTCAGCCTGTCAGCGTAGCTGAAAATGCCCACGGCCCCGAGGGGGATATTCTTCATCTCATCCTTGCCTACGATATCAGCAACCTGCTCCCAACATACGAATATCTCTTCTGGAGTGCTCCCGAATTGACTAACAGTCTTGGGAAGATCACCCTTCTCAGCCCACTTGGCGATGTTCTTTCCCACCATTCCCGGAATCATCAAGGCCCGGCCCATACAAACCGCTTTCGCAAACGGCGCGCCGAGGGCAAGTGCCTTGAATATACCGTCTTCACTGGAAAATCCTCCTGCGAATGCCAGGTCAGGAACTCTCTCACCCTTATCAGCCAAAATCTTGCTGAATTTGTAGGCCATGGCATGAATGTAGATAGTGGGCATGCCCCACTCTTCCATCATACGCCAGGGAGACATGCCTGTTCCTCCAGGTGCTCCATCAATGGTAAGGAGGTCTATTTTCGCCTTGGATCCCCATTTGATGGCCATTGCCAATTCGCGCAGAGGATAAGCGCCGGTCTTGAGTGTGATGCGTTTGAAACCAAGCTTTCTAAGGCGATCGACTTCGGCGTAGAAGTCTCCTTCGTCGATAAATCCCAGTCGACTATGGCGCTCGAATTCCTTGATGGCGCCACTGGCGAATGCTTTCTGGTGCGTAGGAGAGGAGGGGTCCGGAGTTACAATGTAGCCACGTCTCTGGAGTTCCTGCGCCCTTTCCAGACTGTCAACTTTAATCTCGCCGCCGATGCATTTGGCCCCCTGACCCCACTTGAGCTCTATGTTGTCCAGGCCGTGCTTGTCAATGATGTACTCGGCCACACCGAGCCTGGTATCCTCAACATTCATCTGCACAAGTATTTCACCATAACCCTGATGGTAACGACGGTACTGCTCAATGCGCCGGTCCATATCAGGCGCACTGGTCACCTTGCCGTCTTTGTTGAGCTCCAGAGCAGGGTCGATGCCACAGACGTTCTCGCCGCAGATGAGAGTAACACCGCCAATAGCCGCACCCACGGCAAAGTGCTCCCAGTTGGCGCGGGCTATCTCTGTTGAGCCCAGGGCACCGGTGAATACCGGCACCTTCATTTTCACCTTGGTGTCCCAGCCATATTCGGTTTCTGTGCTCACCGAGGGGAAGGTGGCGGTGTCCGGGTCGGCGACAACGCCTTCCGGCATGCCTG
>JASFGC010000346.1:0-4162 GCA_050123975.1 Syntrophobacterales bacterium
TTTCGTTTTTGCCAACACTCCAGTACTCCAAAATGGTTCGCATCTGCACCGGCAAAGCCATTGAACTCTGACCTGGCCCTAATGACCAGGTTTTCAATGTTGAATAAATTCTGCTGAGCAAGTCATAACCACGTGCTGCAGTCGTACCCTGATCCTGTAGAAGGGCCACTGAGCTCAACCGTTATACTGCGGGCAGCATGGAGCAAAGATGATGTTGGCACGGGACATATGGGGAAAGGTTAATAAAGATTTTGAAACTCCCGAGGAGGCAGCTCTTGCATTGTCAGTTTTGGCTGACTTTGTGGTTTAAAATCAGGAGCTCTCGAGTGACCGCATATTGAGATGCATTGTTTTCGTCGCCAACGGGGATCTCAATAGAATTGAGAAGGCTATAGACTTGGCCAAGACAGACTATAGAGATTTGATAGTCTTGGCAGAGTACGATGAGAAAAACGAACGAGTTCGTAACCTATCGAATCCGTTTTAGCCTGGCAGTTCCTCATGCAACCGACATTTTATCAGGAGGGAAGGTAATGCAGATATGGGTCGATGCCGATGCCTGCCCGAGAGTGATAAAGAATATTCTATTTCGTGCAGCTGAGAGACTACATGTATCCATAACGTTAGTCGCGAATCGGCCCCTTTATACCCCACCGTCTCGTTATATCAAGGTAATTCAAGTGGATGATGGTCTCAATGTGGCCGACAACCAAATAGTACAGAAATTACAGCACGGCGACCTGGTCATTACCGCTGATATACCCCTTGCCGCTGAGGTTATAGAAAAAGGTGGCCATGCGCTTGACCCCAGGGGAGAGTTCTATACAAAAGGCAATATTGGCGAGCGCCTTGCTGTGCGTAATTTCATGGATGAATTACGAAGTGGTGGCGTGGACACGGGTGGCCCATCGTCATTCAGTCAGAGTGATCGCCAGACTTTTGCTAATCAATTAGATCGTTTTTTGGCTAAACACGTTAATATCTGAAAGTTCATATATCTGGACAGCGCAGTCTAACATGATGAATACAGATGCTTCCAAAAAGATGAGAATGGTAAAGATTGAGAAAGAGCCCATTGAGCTTTACAAAATTCTCAAGTTCGAAAACATGGTTCAAAGCGGGGGAGAGGCGAAATTCGTGATTGCCGAGGGGCTCGTGCGTGTGAATGGTGAAGTTGAAACCAGAAAAAGTAAAAAGATCATTGCCGGCGATATTATTGAATTTGGGGAAGAGAAAATTCGAATTATTACTAAATGAGAACCTTGATTGACAGCATGGTACATAAGGAGGGGGCTTCCATACTCTTTCCCCCTTGAGGCAGTCTGCTGGAGTGATGAAGCATTGCAAAATATCAAATTGCAAGCACTAAATCTCAAGGTTTCAGGTGTCGGGTGTCAGGTGTCAGGGAAGAAAAACAAAAAACTGAAACCTGAAACCTCCACAAAAGTTCGCAATCTGTGCCGGCAAAACCATTGAAGTCTGACTTCGCCCGAAGGACCAGGTTTTCGATGTTGAATTAAGCGTTCACAGCTACTGCCGCTAGCTGGCAAGATCGACGCGCCAAGGAGATTCAGCGTAACGTCATGGATGTAGACCGCTGTTTAGAACGAATCGGGTATCGCGGATCCACGAAACCCGCTCTCTACACTCTTCAAAACCTGCAGATGGCTTTTTTGCAAACGGTTCCATTCGAGAACCTCGACATCCATCTCGGTCGAAAGATCGAGCTTTCCTCAGAAAGTATTTACGAGAAAATCGTCTCGAGGAAAAGGGGTGGGTTTTGTTATGAATGCAACATACTGTTCTTCGACCTTCTCGAGGCGCTTGACTACCAGGTGGAGTATCTCTCGGCAAGAATGGTGAAAGGTACTACGGCAGGCCCGGAATACGACCACATGGTGCTCCTGGTCACCCTTGAAGAAGACTATCTGGTCGATGTCGGAAACGGTCAGTCCTGCAGAGAGCCGCTTCGCATTGACGGGACGAACAACTCAACCTCAGAGGGTTATACGTACGCCGTAGGTGCCCACGGCAAAGACCACGCCTTGTATTACCAACAGTCGAATACAGAGCTGGCGCCTCGGTTTCTGTTCACTCTCAAACCTAGAAAACGGGCGGACTTCTCGGACATGTGTCATTACCACCAGACATCACCAGATTCTGTTTTCACCCAGCGTCGCTTGGTAACCATTGCTACGGCTGAAGGCCGGGTTACTTTAACTGATATGCTGCTAAGCATCACCAAAGAGGGGGAGCAACAAGAACGGGTGTTAGGCTCAGAAACCGAATACTCTGAAACTCTCAAACAATATTTTAGAATCGAAATCGACAATTAAAAAGAAATCCCCCCAACCCCCCTTTACAAAAGGGGGGCTTTAGGTGGGAGTTCTCACAGGCAAACAACTATCTTCCCCCTTTCCTAAAGGGGGACCGAGGCCTGCCCGCCATCGCTCTCGCCTGCCCGCTCGTGCCTCGCAGGGGCAGGCGGGCTCAGGCGAGGCGGGCGGGGGGATTTTGCTGCACGGTCGTTAGACGCCCAAAATATTAATCTAAAAAGCCAGAGAATAAGGAGCAGTCATGCCTTATGTAAATATCAAAGTGACCGAGGAAGGCGTCACAGCAGGCCAAAAAAATGAACTTATCAAAGGAGTGACCGACCTCCTCGCTAGAGTTCTGGGAAAGAATCCAGCAACTACAGTCGTGGTCATAGATGAGGTTCATACGGACAACTGGGGTATCGGTGGTGAAACTGTTACGGTGAGACGCCGCCGTGGTCAATGAGAGCTTTTCTGCCTTGGCGTTGCACTGGAACGGAAGTATGAACCTATCGAACCAATAGCTACAGCCCGACCCCTTCGACCAAGCTCAGGGCCGCTGCATTTAATTGTGCGCCATTTGTAAATTTTTTGGCTTTGAGAAAGATTATGGGGAAATCTTTAAGGCACCGTATCCTCATCGAACTTTTCGTTCTCGGTGTACTCACCATCGTCTTTCTCGCTCTCTTCCCGAAACGGCCTATCTACATTGATGTTCTCCTTGCTCTGTTCGCGCTCTGCCTCATTGCCTCAAATGCTCGATTCACCAAGAACTCAGTCTGGGTTCAGTTTCCACCGGAAGAGAAGCTACAAACTCGAGTAAGACGGTCCTACCTTTTGGCCACAGCCGTCACTCTTCCCGTGATTCTTGCCTTTGCGGCAATCGGACTTGTGCTCGGTTATAGGGAATACGGCTGGGATGGAGCCTGGGCTCGATTGTTAAACTACCATCTCCCTCTAGCCTTCGCCCTCTATCTCCCGTGGGCTCTCCTGCAGCAGTTGCTCTTCCAGTTCTATCTTCTCGGACGTCTTCTTACGCTTTTCCCGGCGCCGGTCTCAGTAGTCGCCACGGGGATGGCTTATTCGTTGGTCCATCTCCCTGACATCGGCATCACACTTGCAGCCGCTGCTGCAGGAATCTTCTGGACCTTTCTCTACCGGCGCGATAGAGTTCTGCTCCCACTGGGTCTCTCGCATGCCCTCCTCGGTTCCACATTTTACTACTGGGTCTATGGCCATGATCTTTTCTTAACCTGGAAGGAGGTGCTGCAGTGATCCCTCTTCTGGTCCATAAATTTATTCGTCCGATACTATCCGGGCTGGGCACAGAGATAAAAGAGGAGTTAAAATGAAAAGCAATGTTGATGAATTAAAAAGAGCATTAGAGCTTGACAGAGATGGTGACTGGGATAGTGCTCATACAATTGTACAGGGTATTGACTCGCCAGATTCTTATTGGATTCATGCATACCTGCACCGAAAGGAGGGAGCTTTAGGAAACTCAAATTACTGGTACAGGAGAGCCAATAAGACAATGCCAGAATATGATTTAGATCAAGAATGGAATGAGTTGTATGAATACATTACCTCAAAGTGAAAAAACAGGGACTGAGGACCTGGCTTTGAGCCACCCCCAGAGAGATTTTGAAGTCTTTCCGTCATGCGGAAGTCTGCTGGAATAAAAAAATTCCAAATTACAAATTACAAATTACAAACAAACAACAATGACCAAAATTCGAAATTCCAAATTTCTTTTGGTCATTGAAACTGGGGACCCGCCCGCAGGGCGGGGAGTCCGGAGGACCAGTATTGGAATTTGAGATTTGTTTGTAATTTCTCCTTCGGAG
>JASFGC010000347.1:0-4145 GCA_050123975.1 Syntrophobacterales bacterium
GAATGGGACCGGTCGGCCGCTTCCCCAATCGTTCGTCCACAAGGTCCCGGACGGCTCGCTGCAGTGGAACTCTTGGATCTCCCAGGTGATCTCGACGGCGTAGATAAGCGAGATTAACCCGATCGTGTGACCAGAAAATATTGCTGCGGAACAGTCCCGGCAATTCCTCCAAGTCGAGGAACATAAAGAAAATACGATAGCGAAAAGAGTTCTCCACCGGACGGAAGCGACGGTGGCGAACGTGACCCTCGTAGATACAGCTTTTCAGATTCACAGGGATTTCCCGAAATGCTCACACACAGCCAGAGCGCTGTTTACCCCGTCCTCATGGAAACCATAGCCCCAATAAGCACCGCAGAAATAGGTGCGATTGGCACCGTTTATCTCCCGGCGCCGCTTCTGAGCTTTAGGCCCCTGGGGTGTATAAACCGGATGGTGATAGAGAAAATCTCGAATGATCTTGGTTTGATCAATAATGTCAGGCCGATTGAGGGTTACGCAGAAATCAACCGGGGAGGTGATGCTTTGCAGCATATTCATGTAATAGGTCAGAGCTGTCCGCCCCAACTCCTCACGGGGAATATGGTAGTTCCAGCTTGCCCAGGCAACTTTCCTCCTCGGGAGGAGTGAGGAGTCGGTATGCAAGATGGTGAGATTTTCTTGATATGGTATAGCCGTCAATATCTCTCGTTCCTCATCGGAGGGATCGGCCAGCATGGTAAGGGCCTGATCGCTGTGAGCTGCGACTACAACTTGATCAAATTTCTCCACTTCACCATGCCGCGGCTCCACCTCCACGTGATCAGGGTGTCGCTTGACGGAGACCACAGGGCAACTGAGTCGCACTTTGTCTTTATAAGACCTGGTAAGAGGTTCTACGTAGGTCCTTGAACCGCCTTGAATAACCTGCCACTGGGGCTGGTCTTTCACGTTCAGGAATCCGTGGTTGTTGAAAAACTGGACAAAAGAGTGGGCCGGAAACTCGTTGAATTGCTTTGGGTCAGCCGACCAGATTGCGGCACCCATGGGGATGATAAAATGATGGATAAAGGACTGAGAGTATCCCTTTCCCTCCAGATAAGCTCCGAGGGTGGTTTCGTAGTCATTGGCCCGCAAAATCTCTTGAGCCTCACGGCGAAAGCGGAATGCGTCCAGAAGCATGCGGTAGAAAGAAGGTCTTAGGAGGTTGCGCCTCTGGGCGAAGAGAGAGCTTAGGGTGCTGGGACAGTACTCCAGGCCGGTTCGTTCACACTGAACACTGAAGCTCATGTTGGAGGGTTGATAGTCTACTCTCAATAGCTCCATCAGTTTGACGAAGTTGGGGTAGTTTTCTTTGTTGAAAACAATGAAGCCGGTATCGACCTTGTGATTCGCACCATTGAGCTCAACATCGATGGTGTTGGTGTGCCCGCCGATATAGTCGTTGGCCTCGAAAACCACGACATCGTGATCCTGGCAAAGGAGGTAAGCAGCAACCATTCCTGAAATACCGGAACCGATTACAGCAATTCTCATATAAGGTTTCCCCTTGTCTCGTCCTCAGAAATCTTCAACTAAAGTGAGCGGTAAACGGTAAGCGGTAAGCAGTGAAAGGCAAATCGATATCAAGCATCGAATCCATCAATTATTCAATTGCATATCCCCAATCTACTCTATGCTCTATGCCCTTTCAAATCCAAAATTGTCCTTCGGACTCCCACCCTTCGAGAGGGTTCCCAGTTTCGCAATCCGCAATCTCGCCGTCTCCCCGTTTCGCCGCGTCTCCGTGTCGTTTCGCTCTGCTCGGTGCCTAGTGTGCTCTGCTAGCTGCCTGCTGCCAGTTGCCTGCTTGCTTTCTTGGGTGGCGCGCCGGAATTCAGCCACTCAACTCCACGCCTGATGCCTGCCAGGGTGAGGTCTTCCATGGGAAAGATCTCGCCAATCTGGTCAATGGTCTGGCTTTCGAGGTGCCATCTTGATCGGGGAATGGGGTTGAGCCAGACACTGTGGGTGAAGTGATTTCGGATCTGCAACAGCCAATCCCGCCCTGGTACTCTGACTTTAGAAAAATAGTCCATGGCGCCATTGGAGAGCATGAGCTCGGCCGGAGCCATATTGGCGTCGCCTATGATGATTACCCGGGTTTCCGGGTCACGCCGAACCAGGTGGTGTACAAGATAGGGGGTAAGCCGCTTGGGATCGCTATAGACACAGCCGTAGATGCAGTTATGGAAATAATAATAATCTAAGTCTTTGAAGTGATCGCGCATGAGACCGAAAACCAGTTTGACCAGATCCAAATACGGTTGCATGGAGGCCCCGCCATTGTCCAACAGCACAATAACCTGGATACGATCTCGCAGTTCTCGCTTGAAAACCAGCTCAATTTCCCCGCCGTTTCTACAGGAGCGATCAATAGTTTCATCCACATCCAATTCGGTGAGGGGGCCTGCGGGTGCCATGTGCTTGAGGGCGGCGAGGACCTGGCGGAGATTTTCGGCTCGTAAGGTGGCGCTCGTGGCATAATCGACATAGCGCCGGCTCTCTATGACTTTGAGAGCTGAGCCATGCAAAGAGTCTCCGTGCACCCTGATGCCCTCTCGATCAGCACCGGAATGACCAAAGGCTGAGGTGCCGCCGGTACCAACCCAAGTATGTCCACCTCGGTGTTTTCCTCTCTGCTCCATGACCACATCCCAGAAACGTTGGAGCAGTTCGGGTAGCGATAGACTCTCCAAGGCATCATCCGGCAATGAGCCTTTGGCTAGCTCTTCTTCAAGCCAGCGGCGAAAATCTTTCTCTTCCCAGGCCTGTTGGGAGAACTTTGGGATTTCCTCACCCGCAGCCCCGAGGAAATACGCTGCGAATGCCTGCTCGAAACCATCGAAATGCTCGACTTTCTTAACGAAAATGAGCCGCATAAGAATGAAGAGTCGATCCAGATCAGGAGCAAGCCCCTTTTCCATGGCTTGGTAGAATTCCAGCACATGGCGGAGGCTGATAGGGACACCCTGGTCCCGCAGTTGGTAAAAGAAAGGCAGGAACATGATTGTCGCTCTTGTTCTCGCTAAACGTTTTCTCGCTCCACGCCCTTGTGTTGCAGCAAGTCTTGAGTGCGCTTGAGGAGAGTTCCGAGAAAGGGAATCTTGTCCGGCGTGATTGGCGGTTTGGCATCATCTAGCTGAAGGGCACCGAGCCAATCCAACAGTTCCGCGGTAGCAGGAGGCTTCTCGAAGCCTTGCTGCCGTAGATTATAAAATATGGCTAGAGCTGAATCCATCAAGGGAGCAGAAATCTCGGGGTAGTGCAGCCGGATAATCTCGGTCATCTCTTCCATTGAGGGAAAGGGAATATGGTGGCAGTAGCAGCGGCGGAGGAAAGGATCTGAAAGCTCTCTTTTGGCGTTACTGGTGATTATGGTTATAGGCATGTGGTTGGCCTTGACCTTGTGGTTTATCTCGCGGATGATAAAGGAGGCGTCTTCCAGCACGTCCAACAGATTGTCCTGGGTGTCCGAATCAGTCTTGTCGATCTCGTCCAGCAGAAGGACGCGTCGATCTTCTGCCAGAAAAGCGCGGCCGATAGGGCCGAAGCCCAAGTAATCCCAAATGTTGTTTACATCTCGACCGCTCTCACCGGTACCGAAACGGGAGTCGTTGAGGCGCAAGACTGTGTCATAAACGTAGCAAAGCTCCTCGCCCTTGAAGGTGGACTTGCAGCGAGCCTCTTCCAGAGTCAAGTCCAATGCCCGGGAAATCTCGAAGGCCAACTGGGTCTTGCCGGTTCCGGCTTCCCCGGTGACCAGCAAGGGTTTTTCCATGGCAGTGGAGATGTTGACGATCTCTTTTAGTTCGGGATTGAGGTAGTACTTGTCAGTGCCGAGAAATTGCATTCATCCCTCTCTTTCCACTTTTCATTATGTTTTCCAAAGGTTAAAGTTATTCTAGCGAATTCAAAGGGAAAATGCAATTAACACTCCTATTTTTCGCATTGCCACCTGGAGGCTGTAGACGTATAGTGAGCAAGAGAGATTCTTCGCGGAGTTTATCCTGAGCTTGCCGAAGGACTGAGAATGAGAATTTCATGCATAAAAGAGGTTTTTGGACAACCTAACTATAGTCCCATTTCGAGCTAACTCATGAAAATGCTCCAGCTCGCCCCGTTGA
>JASFGC010000348.1:0-4136 GCA_050123975.1 Syntrophobacterales bacterium
GATCGGGCAAAAAATAAGTTAGCTCTGTGCACTCTGTGCCTCTGTGGTGAACAATCAACTCTTTAGACCACGAAAAAGGCCGTGGGTTCTAAGATCACCCACGGCCTGAGTAAGCTATTTGATAACTTTCTGCAGTTTTCTACAGGGTAAATCTAGAAAGACATTCCTTTTTTGTCATTCCCGCGAAAGCGGGAATCCAGGAAAAAGGAAAACTGGATCCCCGATCAAGTCGGGGATGACAATTGTTATCCTATCCGGCCAAGGCTGTCTTCAGGTAGATCCATTTCGAATTTTCGGACAACTAGCTTCGCTTATTTCCGTTAACTGCCTCCAAAATAGAGACCAGCACTACAATTATCAGTGCCTGAGATAATAAAAGAAGTGCCTCTGATGTGTGATGGGCATTGCGGAGGAGTATGGCGCTAATACCCAGACAAACGGTGAGGAGATAAATAAACAAAACACTTTGAGTGGGACCTCCAAGTACCCGGGCCATTCGATGATGCAAATGGTCATGGCCGACATACTCGATCCACTCTTTGAAATTTCTGGTCTTCCCCCTGATCACCCTGAATAGAGTAATGTGAGCCATATCAAAGATAAGAATCCAGAAAATCAACAGTGGGGAAAAGATTGAAACCACAGGGTTCAGGTCAGCCCAATCGCTGTAAATTGCAAGTGAAGCCAAGACAAAACCGATAGTAGTGCTGCCGGCATCGCCGAGGAAGATAAGGGCTCGCTTTCCGGGTCGAAAGTTGTAAGGGAGGAAACCAAGACAGGCGCCCATCATAGCCAGTGCAGCCCAGCCCACAAAAGGAGCATCCATTTGCAAGGCCACAATGGCCAGAAAAAAAGAGATAATCGCAGCGAGTCCGGCAGCAAGCCCATCCATGCCGTCGAAAAAATTCACGGCGTTAGTGATACCAACAATCCAGATGACGGATATGAGACGATTGACAATGCTGCCAAGGACAACAGTTTCGGGGACCAGAATAATGCGGACGCCAACAAAGGTGAGACCAACAGCAAGAACAACCTGAACAATAAGTTTAACATGGGCCTTCAAGTTCAAGGTGTCGTCAAGCAACCCCAGAACGAAGAGGGTCATGGCACAGAGCAAGATGGCCCCGAACTCGCGGCTGAAGATACCATTTATGAGGAGTGGCAGGAAAAACCCAAGAAAAACAGCAGCTCCGCCCAGGAGAGGTGTTGGTTCCTTGTGGATCTTATGTCCGCTCGGCTTGTCAACCAAACCCCGGCGCATGGCGAACATTCGGCAAAGGGGAGTGGTCAAGGCACTGAAGCTGAAAGATAATACCAGAATATAGAGCCAGCGTCTGCCTGTATGTACAAAAAAGAATCGAGTTGCAGGGAAAAAGGCAAAGCCTAGTAAGAAAAGGGCTAAGAAATAATACCAGGCGGGCAGGAGAAGTTGATTATTTCTTTTCACTGCGCGTTCTCCTTCAAAGCCTGTTGCAAAGCGTGACACACCCGATGCACATCCTCGGATGTGAGGGATGGATGGATTGGCAGTGATAGATGAGACTTCCAAGCCATTTCAGCACCGGGATACCCTTTCAGGTTAAAGTAGCTGTGTAGTGGTCGATAAACCGGTCTTGCAACCTCTATGCCCATTTTCAACAGTTTATCGGTCAGTTCCGTGATGCCCCCCTGAACAGAGACCACATACCGATAGTAGATTCTTCCATCCTGTGCTGGAGGCAATGTACAGGGGAATGTTGCAAGCTGTTCGTTGTATACTCTCGCCAATTCCCCTCTCTGATCCAAGAAGCTCTCAAGTTTCTGGAATTGACTGCAACCCAATGCCGCTTGAAGATCTGTCATTTTGTAATTAAATCGAGGGGTAAGATCCTCTTTTTTGTCGTAATCTCTCAGATCTCTTGCCCTTGCCAAAAGATCGGGATCACTGGAGAGGAGCATTCCTCCTTCTCCAGTGGTAATGATTTTGGTTGCGTAGAATGAGCATATGGCCACTCTACCGAAAGTTCCAACCTTTCGACTTGACAATTCTGCCCCTAATGCCTGAGCGCAATCTTCGATTACTGGAACACCCAAGGCTGATATCTCCCTGACGTTCACAGGCAAACCGAAGAGATGAATTACAATGATCGCTTTCGATTTAGAGGTAAGTCTTCTTGTGAGATCCTCAGGGTCTATATTTCCGTTTGTGGGATCTACGTCGACCAGGATCGGAGTCGCTCCTGAGTGATAAACGGCATGCAGCGGGGCTGAGCACACATAAGAGGGGAGAAGAACCTCATCACCAGGACCAACCCCCAGGGAGAGCAGAGCCAAGTGGAGAGCGGCCGTGCCCGATGAGGTGGCAACTCCAGGGAGAAGTCCATGAAAGTTTCCCAGATCCTCTTCAAATCTTGCTATGAGAGGGCCTTGGGCGAGTTGGCCCGAGGTAAGAACATTTTGAAGAGCACGGGTTTCCTCATCGTCCAGGAAAGGTCGGGAATGAGGAATTGTTTTCTTTTTTTCCACTGGTCCAATCAGATTAGATGTTTATGAACAGCCTCAGTGGCGCAAAAGCTTCAGCGAATTTTACCCGGCCCTGTATGCCCCTGAATGTGGCGTTTGCTCTGGCAAGCTCGACAATGGACATATCCTCGATGTTGGTTTTCATAACCTGAGAGGAGTGGGCCTCTAGAACTTTGAATTTGCGTTCGAGAGTATCGGAGATGTCTACGAAGACCTGGGGGTTGAAGTTCTGGGTTGTGGGAACCTCAAAGAAAAGCACGTTCCGGACATATCGAGTGGCGGACATGGTGGCTTGAGTAAGGATGCGATGGTCTTGATGGGTGTCGTCCCCGGAATTAACAAGAATGAGGTCCGGCTTTACTTCAGCAAGTACCTCTTCAATCTTGTCAATCAGTTCTTTATTGAGGGGCAATTGGGTGTCGCGATACCCTCCCCAGAAAACGTGCTGGGCCCCAATTATCTCGGCCGCTGCGGACTGCTCTTGCTGTCGCTCTTTACTACTGCCTCCCTCTTCACCCCCGGTGAGAATCATGAGATGTATACGGTGGCCTCGGTCAGCATATTTTACTAAGGTTCCAGCACAACCGTACTCGATGTCATCCGGGTGCGCTCCGATTGCCAGAATGTTCATTCTCTGAATCATGTCGATGCCTCTCTGATGATGGCTAAACTGTCTGGACCGCAGTTGAATAAAAGGTCTACAACTGACATGTTCGGTTCAAAGGGACCGTAGCACTGGGGATATTGTGGATGTTTAAAATCCTGAAAGAGGACGTCGATTTCATGACTGGCGAACATATCAACATCCATATACTTGGCACCGTCTTTACCGCTCAGATAAGCGGCTCCCCCTAAGGTCTGACATATTTGAACTAAACGCAAAGTAGGGTCCTCGGTGTCTACCTGCAGTGAAGAGGCCAGCACCAACTTCCGCTCGAGTCCTAAAAGCTGCATTAGCAGCTCGATAGATGCCACATTGACGTCTACTATCATCTCATAGGGCTGATGGCAGAACTCTTCAAAGCTTGCATAATAAGACTCAAAAAATGGGGCCTTACTATAGTTGCTTCTTAATGCCTGCAGATGTTTTCGTTGCCAGTTAACAGTCTGATTAACTCCCACTTCCCTGATTCGCTGGGGGAAGCGGTAAGTAACAGGGACGGTGAGCCATTGCCAACCATCAGCAGTTTTGATCTTGTTGCGGTTTTGAAATTCGTTTTTCTTGTACTGCACTGTGTCGAGCAAACAGAAGACATCGGACCGATCCAATTTATCGATATAGCCTAGCCAAGGCAGAAATTGTGGTTGATGGATGGCGACCACTGTCATGGAAATGTTAATTCCTCCATTACTTGAACTCTTCAGTTTTTTTATCTAGCAAAAATCGGACCTTAGTATCTCGATTCTTAGAGTACTTTGCTAAGAGTTCTTTAAAAAGATCATCGATTTGCTGCACCATGGCTTCAGCGCTGTAAGGTAAGCACATCTTTTTGCCAGCCTCTCCCATGCGATTCCTCTTTTCTTTATCTGATAGGAGGTGGCATATGGCTTTTTCCAAGGCAGAAGGGTCTGCAGGAGGAACGAGGAGTCCGTTTTGTCCATCTTTGACTAGGTCAGGAATGCCGCCGACC
>JASFGC010000349.1:0-4117 GCA_050123975.1 Syntrophobacterales bacterium
GACATCACCGGGTTTCATCTTGTAAACGTATTTGTTTACGATCTTTGATTCAATGATCGCTGGTCTGACAAAGTGGACACAGCCCTTGGGCATACCGGTGGTGCCGGAAGTATAGAGCATGAGCCCGATGTCGTCAGCCTTGAGCATGGTGGCCTCGAGCTCGGGAGAACCTGCTTCCAGCATCTCCTCAAAGACCATGTTTCCTGCAGCCTTGACCTCTCCGGGGTCGCCGCCGATGACAATTACCTTGGTGCCGTGCTCGAAGTTGGGCTTGGCCTGCTCAACAGGAGGCATGAGCGGGGCGTTTACTATAAAGAGCTTCATCTCGGCATCGTTGGCGACAAAGGCCACCTCTTCCCCGGACCACAGGGGTGAGGTGGGTACGGGAATGGCGCCGATTTTTTCAATGGCAAAGATGGCGACAACGGCCTGGGGGGAGTTGACCAAACGGATGCCAACCCGGTCTTGAGGCTCGACGCCGATCTCTTTTAAAGCGTTACCGAACTTGTTCACCTGTTGCTGGAGTTGAGCGTAGGTGATGGTCTTATCCATGAATTTGATGGCGGGATTATCACCTCTGCCTTCTCGGACGTGACGGTCGAGCAAGAAGTCAGCCAGATTCGATTCCGAGGGAGTGTCGGCAAACTCTTCCGGAACAAGATACTCAGGCCACATGTCTCTTGGTGGTAAGTAATTTTCAGGTATTTTCCCCATAGTATAAACCTCCGTTAACGAGTGGTTCTCATTTCAACAATCAGGCTCATGCCTCTGCAAGAAACCCAGAGACTATAACCATTGACGTTGCTGTACTGTCCAATTTTGCCCTTATGCCACCTGTGCGAGCGCTCCAGCAGATGCCTCGGGCGGCACAGTGAAGCTTCACCTCCTTTCCAATTCAATTGCTGGGTTAATTTCGCCTGCGCAGCCGTCTGCCTGTGCAGGGCATTTACCTGTGGGCAATCACCCGGTGGCAGAGAGAGCGGTATAGTAGCCAATATTCAAAGCAACAGGAAGGCAGCTGATGCAGAGGGCGAGCGGTGTCGCAAAGCCATCTGTCCTAAGGACTGAAGGAAACGACCTTATGTCCCTGCTCTTCCAGAGCCTGGCGCAACGGTTCCGTGTCACATTTTTCGATACGAAAAGAATAAATTCTCTCAGCGGACTCTTGACTCAAGATACCAACACTGATGATTTCGCCGTCGTGATCCCGAATAATTCGAGAGACTTGTTGAAATGCATCTCGAGATTCGCCAAGTCGAACATCAAGGCGCGAACTAGATCCGAGGACGCCCATTATGTCTACAAAAGCTTCCAGAATGTCCACAACTGTGATGATGCCTACCAGTTTGCCATCCTCGAGGACCGGCATGCCTCCAATCTTGTGTTTGGTAATGAGAAGCGCTGCCTGTTCAAGAACATCAGTGGAGGAGACGGTAATAGGGTCTGCGATCATAACATCCCCCACCGTTAACTCTTCGATCATCGAGGCCATGAACACTCCACGGAGATCGGTGTCGCTCACCCAACCCACCAAGTGCTCTTCTCCGTCCACCACCGGTAGGTGACGGATGGAATGCTCTTTCATGAGCGCAATGGCCTCTTGAATTGAGGCCTCAGGTGAAATAGCGATAGGATTTCTGGACATCCGTCGGGCTACCAGCATGAAGAATTAACCTCACCGTTCGGGGTCCTTATCACCCAGGAAGGATGCCAAACCGTTTGTTCCAATGCCCCAATTCAAAGGTCTCTCTACCGGGAGACCGGGGCGTAGTGAAATGAAGATATGAACTTGGGAATTCGGCAGGAAAGACCAGGGTCGTAACCAGTATTTCACCGCGTCTCGACCCCATTTGTGATTCCTTTAGATTTCCTGTACTAGTTTGAAATTACTATAGGATGACTCAAAACAAATTGCAAGAGAAAAAAGGTGCATGCTCCCAGCTGGATGGTATCTACGCTTTCTTGACATTTGACTTTCCCTTGCTATACTGTGCCCGGCTTAACGGCCGATTTCTGCAATGTTGGCTTTCCTAAAAGGTAGGAGATAGCAGATTGAATAAATGCAAATTCATCTTTGTCACTGGGGGGGTGCTCTCTTCACTGGGTAAGGGATTAGCATCTGCCGCGATTGGTGCCCTTCTGGAAAGCCGGGGTTTGCGGGTTACCCTGCAAAAATTGGATCCATACATAAATGTGGATCCAGGCACAATGAACCCCTTCCAACATGGCGAAGTGTATGTGACTGATGATGGGGCTGAGACCGATTTGGATCTTGGGCACTATGAACGCTACACTTGTGCCAGAATGGGCAGAAAAAACAACTTTACCTCCGGCAGTATTTACTATTCCGTAATCACCAAAGAGCGGCGGGGCGATTACTTGGGTGGAACCGTGCAGGTAGTGCCCCACATTACTGACGAAATTAAGCAGTGTATTCTCGACGTCACCAATGGTGTGGATGTGGCCATTATCGAGATAGGCGGCACAGTGGGTGACATCGAGGGACTGCCTTTCCTCGAGGCAATCCGGCAGTTCAGATCGGACGTGGGCAAAGAAAATGTCGTCTACATACACCTAACCTTGGTTCCTTACATCAAAGCGGCGGGAGAGGTAAAAACCAAACCAACTCAGCATAGTGTGAAAGAGCTGAGTAGCATCGGCATTCAACCGGATATTTTATTGTGTCGCACGGAGATGCCCCTCAGCAAAGAGATTAAGGCCAAAATCGCACACTTCTGCAATGTGGAGCCTGAGGCGGTAATTACCGCCCAGGACGTGGAAAGTATTTACGAAGTACCCCTGAGATTTCATCAGGAAGGGTTGGATGACAAGATTATACAGTTTCTCAATATCTGGACCGGGGCACCACGGCTGGAACAGTGGGAAGAATTGGTTGAGCGCCTGAAAAATCCAACGTATGAGGTTACCATTGGCATTGTTGGTAAATACATTGATTTGCGGGAGTCCTACAAAAGTCTGAATGAGGCTTTGGTCCATGGTGGTGTTGCCAATGATTGTCGGGTAAATCTTTCCTTTATAGATTCTGAGGAGGTTGAGAAAGAAGGGGGCGAGGCCCTGCTCAAGGATGCAGACGGCATTCTGGTGCCCGGTGGTTTCGGTGCCCGTGGGTTTACCGGCAAAATCAAGTCAATCAAGTACGCTCGGGAAAACCGAGTGCCCTTTTTCGGCATTTGCCTTGGTATGCAGATGGCCGTGGTGGAATTTGCCCGTAATGTAGCCGGAATCAATGAGGCCCATAGCATGGAATATGACCCGAACACCAAGGGCCCGGTTATCTATCTCATGCGTGAGTGGTACGATTATCAGACAAAGACCGTGCAGCGGCGTGACGAAGATACTGATCTAGGAGGCACCATGCGGTTGGGAGAATATCCCTGTGTTTTAAAGAAGAACTCAAATGCCTATGCTGCCTATGGCCAAGCTGAGATTTACGAGCGCCACCGCCACCGCTACGAGTTCAACAACGAATACCGTGAAATACTCGGTAGCAAAGGGCTATTGTTCACCGGGCAGTCTCCCGATAAACAATTGGTGGAAATCATCGAAATAGAGGACCATCCCTGGTTTCTCGGCTGTCAGTTTCACCCCGAATTCAAATCCCAACCAATGGATCCCCACCCCCTCTTTCGAGATTTCATTAAGAGCTCACTGGAAAACGCTCTCCAGAGAGTTAAATCCTAGCCCGGATATTTCATGAGCACCGCAGGGTGTTGGTTTCCGTACCTGAACGGTACGTCGCAGGGGCCGACACCCGAGGACGCCAGGAAGGATGGCCATATAATTCGCGCTCGCTACGCTCCGCTCAGTCCCGCAAGCGGGTTCCCAGTTTCGTGGTCGCAGCAAGTAATTGAAGCTCCCTGCAGTGAGCTGCAGGGAGTCTTCGAAATGTAAGGTACTTAGACCATTTTATTGTAGTTCGCTCGCTCACCCAAGTACGCTCTTGCGGACTGGGGGTTGCGCTCGCTAGAGCATTTTCATGAAATATCCGGGCTAAAACACTCAAGCCGCCACCGGCGGGCCAGAAAGGTTACCGATGAGATCCATTGCTCTGGACCAATTTACCATTGGCGATGGTCGGCTGTTCTTCATAGCTGGA
>JASFGC010000350.1:0-4099 GCA_050123975.1 Syntrophobacterales bacterium
GCTGATGTATGATCTTTCGCACTCAGTACTAAAAACGAAAGGAGCTGTTTGCCCGGGCCGACTGCAGTGAGTGATTAGATTGCGCTCTATCTAGTGAATTGTGTCTTCTTCTTGAGGCTCTGGTGGCCATATGTTGAAAAGGTAGCTTTCACCCTCCATCTCAGCTTGCTCGTATAACTCTAAAATCTCAGGATCGTCTGCATAACGATCCTTCTCCGCAATGAAGGAATCATGGAGCGATTGGATGTACCAACCATCATTTCGGATAGCTCCCACCGCGATTCTTTCAGCCTCACGTTTGGAATCACTTCTGACCCAACAGTTCACAAATGCACCACCGGACTCTTTGAAGTGCTCGTCTGGTGCAACTTCGAAAATGAAGTAGTAGATTTTCACGATTTTGGATAACTCTGCAATTTAACGGCCGATCTCACCCGCCGCGCCAGCGAAGCCGTATGCCCGGTCCGACTGCAGCGAGTGGTTATGTTGTGTTATTCAGTGACTCCAATTTCTGTCCGCAAAACGGACAGTAATTGATCTCGATGAGGGAAAGGCTCACTAACTCACCCACTTCGCTTGCCTCACCGTTGCGGACTTCTTTGGTTCCCGCTAGCCATATCCTTGCCATAGCCCAATCAGGTGCTGAATCACTTTCTGGAGATGAGACATACAATATGTCTGTGTCGACATGTTCCTCGCTCACAGCGCATTTGTGCTGATCGTACACTCTTACTTCAAACCACTTTTCCCAATTGGCTAAATTGTTCTTGATCTCAGCGAGTCTCTGGCTAATGTGTTGTTTTGTATTCATTTTTTTTACTCAGCGACATAACGTTAGATTATACGGCGTATTATCCGCTTTATAATGCGGAAAGTCTCATACCCATATCATAAATTGTGAAAAACTACAGCTACTTATTCGGTAACACTCACGATATTGAAAACGAAAAATACCGAAACCAACATCCGCTCTGATCACAACCAAAAATACCCAGACAGACTTCCGCAAGAAAAGGGCCATTGCAAAACTAAAGATGACATCCCTTAATTCACACTCCGCTGAGTTTGACTCTGGCACAAGATATTGAAAAACGTCAAGGGGCCACACTGAAAAAAGCCCCCACTGACCGGGGCCAGTGAGGGCAAAGTCTGAGGGAGTAGGATGATGCAGAGAAACTGAATCTCCTACCCATGTTCCGCTAGTATTTTACCACAAATTACCACAAGGGAACCGAAAAAATACCATTCTGAGCCATTAAAAAAGCGAAGCCGAAGCTCCGCATTGTTTTTGGCAATTGATTGAATTAGCGAGAATAAAATCTATCAAGGGCTGAGAGAAACCATTTTAACAGCGTCTATTCCCTCGAATGGGGTTCCATCCACTAGTAGACCCGTGAGCTTCCCTTCAGTGTCCGCACACCTGAGAACAGTGTCACCCATACGGAAGCGAAACACAAGATCGATGTCTCCATCGCCATCAATATCTTCGAAGTGACCTTGCATGTGCATCTCAAAAGCTCCTTCAAATTCCACACTCCTGGTATCAACTTGAGTAACATCAAAGTCAGAGGTGCCTATAATAGCCACAGCGATGACTTCTTTCGGGTTGTTGCAATTAATGCTATCAGCGTCACTGCCGGGCCGGATGTCGATATCTACAGTAATAGCTGCAATGGCCATTGTGGCTACCCACAAGAGCAGTCCTGCGATCGCACAATTTACCAAAATTTCACGTTTCATAAATATATCTCCCTTACCGTGGACATGTCAGCTATGAGCTTTAAAAATAACTTAACTAGCAATCTTTGCGCCAAGTTTTTGACAGTGAAAAGCCGTGATCCCAGCCCTCTCCTTGGGCAATCAAGGAGAAAGTCAGGCAACAAAAAGCCCCCACTGACCGGACGTAAATCGGCCAGTAGGGGCATTTTATTTAACTCATGCTACTTTTCAATCTACCCGGGTATTTCCACAGTCAAGTGATTGTTGAGCGTGCCAAAGGAGTTAGGGACCATTTGATCATTGCCGGGATCATTCTGCCATTCCCCATCTACAAGAAACTTATACTCATACCTTCCAGGGGCGAGAGTGACAATCTTGGTCCACCTCCCTTTTTTGTCCTTCTTCATCGTGTGCTTCTTGAGATCCCAACTGTTGAAGTCTCCTGCCAAAATGGCTTCTTTGGCTCCTGATGCTTCCAACTTGAAGGTAATCCTTCTTTTCTGAGTTTTGTTTTCCTGCTTTTTCTTGGACATTTCTAGCCCTCCTCGGCTTCCTTTTTATTGCATTACAGTCAAACTCGCAGACTCACTATATGGTCTTTCTACTTAACGGCTAGTGGTAAGCTTGCTGGAGAAGGGTGGGAAAGTTTACATGTAAGTATTTATATCTAGTTCTTGCCCCCCCAATCTCGGGCTTTTTCTTATTTAAGTTGACATATCGACTAAATATTCTGTCCCTTTACTTTGGCCTTATTCTTTTCATTGCTAAGAAAACATCGGGCCCAGTGTGACTGAAACTTACTTGTCCGTACTTTTTGGTCACAGATTCCGCATCGATTTGTGGAGCCTTTAGGTTCCTTTTTTTTTCAATGGCCGCTCCTCCATTTCCTCTCCGAATGAGAACATAAAAGTTTGTCACTATAGACTTAGCAGGCGACAAACACAAGCAGAAACATTGAGATTGGTATGAGATATGAGCTTTAAGCAGATCAGAGCGGGCTTTTGGTAAATGACACTTTATTTTAGAGGGAGTGAGATGCCGAGATGCCGAGATGACTGCTAATATGCGTAGGGTCTCGATTTCTATTCCCGAAGCGATGGATGTTTAGGCTCGCCGTACTCGCTTCAGAAGTGTGCATTACATCCCTTAATTCACACTTCACTGAGTTTCAGCCTGGCACAATATATGATTTTCTGTCAAAGATTTCTTTTCTATAACACCCCTGGTCTTATCTTAGGGCAACCAGGGAGTGAGTGAGATTCATTCACTACCCAAGAGGTGAGAGGCTGCAAAAACGAGAATTATCCCCAGAGCAATTAGTGAGGCTGAAGAACGTCTTAAAGGAGAAATTACGTCTGAGGTTTCGCATGAAGAGGGCATTACGCCAGAAGAGGAAATCTCGAAGGAGATGAAGCCATTCATGGATCTCTGCAGAAGGCTCACCGAAGAAAAGTGAAGATTCTTTGATTTACTCCTTGACATATGGTTTATCTTGGTTTACCTTGGTATTACATAGAAACCGCAGGCCAAGGAGGCTATATGGAAACAAAAATGGTCGTAATTAAGGGGTTTCCGGTTCATCTAGACCGGATGGCTAAGGTCCAGGCTGCGCTTGAGGGAATCTCTTTTAAGGCACTCGTCATCAAGGCGCTTGTGAAGTACATAGGGAGTGAAAGTTGGGATGCGAAGATTAGAAAAGCCTTAACAGAGGATACGGAGGAAATAGAAAGACTAATTAAAGAAGGAGCAAAAAAGAAATAGAAAGCGAGGAGGTGATCTGAATGGCAATCTTAGGGGAATATCCTGTCTGCCATCAACAGATAGGGAGGGTTGCCACGTTTGATAAATCTTTCTCCGAGCAAATTCCCTTCGGAAAACAACATGACTTCTATGATGACCCTGCCTAACGACATTTCTTGAATTGCGTCCGTTATGTGTTCCGTTGCCAGGGATGTGGTGTCTCTAAAGACTGTTATCACCATCACGGCTGCCCCAATGAAGAGTGTCCTGAGTACCATGAGAAACTCAGGATCTGTACACATTAAAGACATGAAGAATTAACCCGCATGGATCAGTGGCGATAGTTTAGATCCCTTAATACACACTTTTAGTTTTTGAAAATACGGCACAAAATGCTGAGGTAAAAACTTCCGGATGTGGGTTAAACATATCTTGCCAAGATCTTAACTTTCGTGAAAGTAAAGATATGATATGCATATGGTAAGTTTTCGGTGACATTCAGGACTTCACATACATAGCAGGTATCTTGATATCAGACCCCAGTAAAACTACTGCCATGAGTGGTAGGAAGGTTTCGAACTCCAGAGTTGAGATCCAAGTATGCTATGCACAAGCAGCAAAAAGCGGAACCTTCTTGTTT
>JASFGC010000351.1:0-4091 GCA_050123975.1 Syntrophobacterales bacterium
CGCAATCCACAATCCGAAATCAGCAATGTCACCGTCTCGCCGTCTCTCCGCGTCCCCGAGTCCCCGCGTCGTCCTTCTGTTCCTAGTGCTTAGTTCCTAGTGCCTAATTTCATCTGCCTCCTGCCCGCTGCCCGCTGCCTCCTACCTGCTTTTTTTAAAATCCGCAGTCCGCAATCCAAAATCCGCAATGTCTCCGTCTCTCCGCTTCCCCCCGTCTTTCTCCTGTCTCCTGTCTCCTGACTCCTTGCTCTGACCTCTGCGTCATATGGAACATCCTACCTGGATAATTTGCGGGTCGTTGGGTTAAAGCAAGACTCGCTATCTATTTGAATGAGCGCACTCCTGGTAAGATATTGATATTCAATATATTTCACCGAAATAATTGAAGTTTTCAGGTAGTAAGACCTCCATATCCACTCATCGGACCATTGCGGCACACTGTTTGCAAGCTAGGTTTCCGAAGTTATAGGTGAAAAATGAGATTTACCCTTGGAGACGTTACTTTTTGCAGGTTGCTTCTGGGGTTAGCAATGCTGGAGCAATCTGGAGGGCGGTGTCACCTGCAAGGGGAGACGGATATCTGTACGCTCAGAGATGAGGATTGCGAGCACTGTGTGTTTTTCATCTGATTTCGGAAATCGTCCTCCTGGATGATTGAGACAAAATGTTCATGGTGATCTATGGCTAAATATGACATAAGCATTCGAGATTACTGGAGAATAATTCGCAAGCGTCGGACCATTGTCATCGCTGCAGTCATATTTTGTACTGTCTCCAGCTATCTGTTCGCTCTATTTGCCTCTCCAGAGCCCCGCTATCAGGCAACCTCCGCCGTCAAGGTGGAGCGGGTCACAGATCTCAGCACCTTACTGTATGGCAGGGTCTCATGGACCCTGTGGAATAATGTCACCACCCAGGCGGTGGTTATTACCAGCTTTCCCGTAATAGAACGTACTGCAAAAAAAATGGGGCTGATCCCCGAAAAGGCCTCATTAGCCGAGATCCGCAACACCGAAAAGTATCTACGAATCGTTACCTCCCTCCAATCTCGTGTCAAGACCGAGCGGGAAGCTGAGACCAATATCATTAATATCACCGCCACCGCCGCAACTCCCAAAGAAGCTGCGCTTATCGCCAACACTGTTGCCGAAAGCTATCATCAGGCCAACATCGAAGAGCGAAACCAGAAAGTGCGGGAAACCAGGGAGTTCATCGAGAAGCAGTTGAAAGTGGTGGAAGGTAGCCTCCAGGAAGCTGAACAAAATCTTCGCACCTTTGAAGAAACGACCAATCTGGTAGCCCTCGACGCCCAGACCGCGACTATCCTCAATCGTTTGAGCAGCCTGGAAACCGAATTTGCCCAGGTACAGCAAAAGCAAGGTATGGTCCAGAGGTTGTTGAAATCGCTCGAAGAAATCAGGCAGGGTAGGCACTTTGCTGCGAAAGCATTCTATATTGAGGATCCTCCCCCGGAACTCGGCAAGCTGATTGCCAAGCTCAGAGATCTCAGTTTACGGCACAAGATTCTGCTGAACGACTACACCCAGGAGCACCCCAACGTCGAGGAAACCAATGCCGAACTCCGAGACGTTCTCTCTGAGATGGACAATGAGTTGAAATCCATGCTGGCGACCCTCAATGAACGGCTCCAGGACCTGGAAATTCGTCTCGCCGCTGTACGGGCAGAGACCAAGAGCATTCCTGAAAGTTCCCTCATTCTGGCCAGGCTCCGCCGCGATGTGGATGTCAACGCAGATTTACTTACCCAACTCAAATCCAAGTACCAGGAAGTAATGATTCAGGAGTCCGGGCTCATAGAAGAGGTCAAAATCATCAAACCGGCCCTCGAGCCTGGCCAGCCTGTCAACATGCCCAGTACTTTGATGAACACAGTGACTGGGGGAATAATCGGCCTGGTTTTGGGGTTAGTCCTTGCCCTGATTGTGGAAACCATGGACACCTCATTGGGTACCATCGAAGATGTAGAGGAGATCCTTGGCGTTCCGGTACTGGGGGTTATCCCAGCTGTCGATGAATTTTCTAGCAAAGAAAAAGGGCACGATGGAAAACCACTGAAAAACCGGCCGTTGGTAACCCATTTTGCCCCACGCTCTCCCGTTTCTGAAGCTTACCGGTCCCTGAGGACGAATTTGCAGTTTCTCTGGAAGGACAGAGAAGCAAAAGTTTTTCTGGTCACCAGTTCATCCCTGCAGGAGGGGAAGACCTACAATGTGGTCAACCTCAGCCTGAGTCTGGCTCAAGCTGGGGAAAAAGTGCTGCTCATAGATGCTGATCTCCGCAGACCAGCGGCCCATAATACGTTCGGCCTGCAAAGACAACCCGGGCTCACTGACTACATTGTGGGAATCAGCGAATCAAAACCCCCCGGAGAAAATGGATTTGAACTGGAGATGGGAAGTCGGCCTGAATTCCAATTGTCGGATGGCAGCTGGAAAAACGTGACCAACACCGTCATCGATGTCATGCTCGGCGACTTCGCATTTGAAGACATCCTGAAAACTCCGGGAATGGATAATTTGCACATCATCAATGCGGGTCAAGGGTTGCTCAACCCTGCTGAAATTCTCCGTTCACCCAGGTTTAAAGAGTTCTTGCATGAGGTGAGGGATCACTACGATGTTATCATCGTGGACACGCCGCCGGTACTGCCAGTGGCCGACGCCTTCGAAGTGGCGCCTGAAGTGGATGGGGTTATTCTTGTTTACGAGGTAGGTCGCATTGGGCGGGGAATTCTCAATCGAGCCAAGGTGCAACTGGAAAATGTGAATAGCAACGTACTGGGAGTAATTCTCAATAATGTCAAACCTGATGTGGCCCCGGATTTCTATCGTTACCGCACCGATTATTACTATGAGGACAAGAATGACAAGGAGACCTCAACACCATCCTCCCGCTGGAAAGATATCATAAGCCAAGGAATAGGCCAGATACGGAGTATTTTCAGTAAGATCAAACTGAAGTCGGCAGCAGAGGGTAAAGGAGCCAAGATAGTTATCCTGACAGTGCTAATGGGTCTTACGCTCGTAGCCGGCCTCCTGTTGTATAACTTTCCCGGCCTCAGCTCCCCAACTCCTAACAAGTCTCACAGCCAAAAAGGCAAAATAGTAGTACCTCAGAGCGCTAAGAAGGCGAGTATCCAAGTGCCGAGGAAATCCATTAAGGCTGCGAAAAAAATTCCGAAGCCAGCGGCGGTGCGGAAGCCTAAATCCAAACGGGCTCGAGAAAAGCCTAGCAGAATGTCTGAAAAAACAGCTGTGGCAGCATTGAAATCAAATGTGGCCAAGAAGCCCAGCCAAGTCAAAGAGGTTGTCTCATGGCAGGGAAGTGAAACTCAGACCTGGGAGAGCCTGCCTCACACAGCCGAAATTAGACTTGGGCCCAGCATTCACAGTCCCGTAATCCAGCTCGCTCGAAGGGGAACGCGGCTTCAAGTGGTGGGGAAACAAGGAGATTGGCTGAGACTTCAACTAAAAAACGGCAACACCGGCTGGATTTACCGCAGCTTTGCGCAACCTCGAGGACAGGGTGTAGAAAAGCCACATACTACTGTAAAAGGGTCGAACGGAACTAGAGAACCCCTTACTGCACAATCGAAGATGATCAAGAAATCGAACTCCACAGGAGAGATTAAGTCCTCAATGCGGAGACCAGCTCAAAGCTACACCAGTCTCCCCAAAGTAGCGAGAATCCGATCAGGGCCCACCATTCACAGTCCCGTGCTCCACCTCATTCGCAGGGGAACGCGGCTTCAAGTAGTGGGCAAAAAAGGAAATTGGCTGAGGCTTCAATTAAGAAACGGAAGCACCGGCTGGATTTATCACAGCCTGGCGCAACCTGAACGAGAGCCTGTAAAAAAGCCGTTTAGAGTGCTGGAAGGATTAAATGGAAATCCAGAACCCTCTTCTGTCCAACCGAAAATGACGAAAAAGGCAATTTTGGCAGAAGAGGTTATCCCTGCCATGGAGAACGGCAGTGAAGTTGCGCTATCTTATCCAGATTAGCAAAGATGCGACCTGTAGGCATTTGCGCTTTAAATAAAACATTTACTTAAATAACTCAGCAAAAACCTC
>JASFGC010000352.1:0-4069 GCA_050123975.1 Syntrophobacterales bacterium
GTAACAAGAGAGCGGCCAGAATACCGTATAATAACCACGGGGGGGTTTTCTTCTTGTGTTTTGGAGTCTCGCTGGTCATTCCTCATTTCGCATTTCACATTTTGCATTGATCAGAAGAAAAAAATTCCAAATCACAATGGTGAAGGTTTCAGGTTTCAGTGTTCAGGTTTCAGCCTCTATTTTTTCCTGACACCTGACACCCGACACCTGACACCTTGAGCTTTGGTGCTTGGAAATTGGGATTTTAAAAGTCCACTTTGCCCCACTATTCCATCGTTCCATTTTTCCTGCCTGCTGCTGGCTGCCTACTGTTTACCGTCTTTGCTTCTCCTTCTTCACTATCATCAGCGAAAGATACGGTACCTTCTTGCCCCGCAGTTCCTGTGGATTCTTGCTGATCACCTGATCTTCCATGCCACATCGAGACACGAGTGTGACCCGGTCCTGTATGCCCAGTTCCTCGAGGGTGTCCAGTATTTTGTCTAAATGCCGGTACACCTTTAGCATTACCACGCAGTCTACCTTGTTGATCATCTCCTTGAGTTGCTCTCCTCCTTTCGAACCGGAAACCACACAGAAAGTCTCCTCTTTTTCCGCGACAATTTCATGGGCTGCTGCAGTAGCAGCTTGGTAAGAGGTAACACCGGGGATAATCTGGACAGGCACTTCTGGAGCCATCTCCTGGATGGTCTGCATCACGTATCCAAAGGTGGAGTATGTGAGGGGATCTCCAATGGTAATGAAGGCTGCGTCCCTACCTTTTTGGACAAACTCCAGAATCCGACGTGCATTTTTTTCCCACGCTCTTTCCAAGGCCTCCTGCTCGCGGGTCATTGGGAAACTGAGCCTTACGACCTCTGCCCCGTTCAGCATGTGAGATTTTGCATTCTCAAGCGCCAAGGAGTACTCATTCTTGCTGGAGGCCGCGGCAAAAATCACATCAACCTGGTTCAGCACTTTCATTGCTTTCAGCGTGATAAGTTCTGGATCACCAGGCCCAACACCTACTCCGTATAAGGTTCCGGGTTTCATGATCATCTTTCCTTATGGTTTCGGTTGTAGGAGTAAAATCCTCACCTTTCCATTTCTAACCGATGTGAGATGTGTGATGTGCGATGTGGGATAAAAACGGACTCCCGAAAAGACACACATCTCATATCCCTAATTCGCTAATTCCTCAATTCCTTGAATCTTTAATTCTTTAATCTCACAACCCACATCTCATATCCCACATCTGACCTGCTAACTACCTTCAGTTCGCCAGGTCTGGATAGAGAAAAGCCGCCAACTTCTCCACCGCCTCTACCGATCTCGGTCCTGGTCGGGAAAAAATGTGCTCGTCCACAAACAGTACCCGATCATCTTCCACCGCCTTTAAGACCCGGAAGTTTGGCCGGTATTTCGGATCGGCCGGATTGCGGTTCATCGGACCTTTTTGGACCACGTACACCTCAGGATTGTAGCCAACCAGGGTTTCGATATTGATTCGGACCAGTTTCTTTCTGTTTGGCAAACAATTGACGCCTCCAGCCTTCAAAATCACATCGTTCACAATGGATTGTTGCCCTGCCCCCAGGAGATTTGGATATCGCACCTCAAAAAAAACACTGGGCCTGTGCTCAGTTACGCTCAGCCTCTGGCTCAATTGCTGGAGTCGACCTCGCAGTTGCTTCACTAATCGGTTGGCCGCCTCCTCATTTCCTGTGAGAGTTCCCAGCCTGTGTATTACTGAAAAAAGCTCCTCAAAAGTAGCTGGCTGAAAGGAGGCTACTACGAGCCCTCTTTCCTCTATCTGACGGATGACCTCGT
This sequence comes from Syntrophobacterales bacterium, assembly GCA_050123975.1. Taxonomy (GTDB): domain Bacteria; phylum Desulfobacterota; class Syntrophobacteria; order BM002; family BM002; genus BM002. Next base: position 1,810 of record JASFGC010000352.1, read on the forward strand.
GTCCATATTTCCTTCCGGAGGCTTGAATAATGAGATCCGGCTGCAATCCCAGCACCAGCTCCATGTTGGGCCGGAGGTGGGTTCCCACGCTCGGCTTGCTTAAAATAGCCGGAGGATAACGATCCGCCCTGGTCCGGGCCACCAGACGGTCCTCCAGTCCCATGGCGAACAAGATTTCACTGTAAGCTCCATAGAGTGAAATGACCCTCCTGGCAGGCCCCTCCAGGGAAATGACCTGCCCCAGGTCATCGGTCACCCGCACCTCGGCAGCGGCCATCTTCGCTAAAAACAGCCAAGCCAAAGCCACTATCAAAACCATTATGTGTCGACCAAATCGGAACATCTTACTCGCCGTCAAATCTTTGCCGTTTTACCTTGTGCTTAGTGCCTAGTTCCTAGTGCTTAGTGCGCATTTCTCTATGCTTTTTCGCTATGCGCCTTGCGCTTCGCGCTCTGCGCCCCGCACAAACATCGCTTGAGGCACACCATTATCGGGGTGCGGGATAATTCTAACCTCTGTCTCATAGATCTCTGACAGATTCTCCTCCGTAAACGTCTCCATGGTGGGCCCATCAACGTTGATCCGCCCGTTTTTCAGAAAAATCAAACGTTGGCAATAAAGGGCTGCCAGATTTAAATCATGCATGGCACACAGGAACGTGGCACCCTGGTTATTCTTTTCCGAAAAGAGGTCAAACATCTGCGTCTTGTGAGCCACGTCCAGATTGGCTGTGGCTTCATCGAGCAGCAGGAGTTCTGTTTCTTGGGCCAGGGCCCGAGCAATAATCACCCGCTGTGCCTCTCCTCCGGAAATCTCAGTGATCCGCCTTTGCGCCAGATCCAGGGTGTCAGTAAGGCGCATGGCCTCCATCGCTCTGGCCAAGTCTTCGTCGCTGTCACTGCCGAACTCACGTTGGTGTGGATAGCGTCCCATAAGTACCACTTCAATACACCGAAAAGGAAAGGAGATCTCCAGACGTTGAGGCACCGTGGCTTCCACCAACGCCAACTCACGAGCAGAGTAGGTCGAAAGCTCGCGACCGGACACAGTGGCCTCACCCGCGTGCAAAGGCACGACCTTGCTAAGACAAAGAAGGAGCGTGGTTTTACCACTTCCGTTTGGACCGAGTAGCCCAACGAGCTCACTTTTGCCCACATGGAACTCCAATTCATGCAGCACTACTCGATCCCCGTACTTCGCGGTCAAGCCTTGAACGTTAATCAAGAATTACGCCTCCCCTCCTCCGCTTGAGGAGAAGGCAGAAAAAAGGGCCACCAACCAGAGCAGTTACTACGCCAACCGGGAGCTCCTCACCACCCGGCAAAAGGGTGCGTGACACCACATCAGACCAGAGCAAGGCAAGGCCCCCGAGGAGTCCGCTGATAACCATGAGTCGCTGATGCGCCGCTCCCATGATCATGCGCACCAGATGGGGAACTACCAGACCCACAAAGCCGATTACTCCGGAAACCGATACTGCTGCGGCTGTAAGCAGGCTGCCTCCAACCAGAAGTCGGCGGCGCACTCGATCCACTTCAACCCCGAGTTGACGTGCCTGCACTTCCCCCATTGTCAAAATGTCAAGCTCCCGGGCGCACTTCACCACGAGATACAAACCCAGGAGCAGATAGGGGAGAGAAAACGCAACATGGATCCAGCCACGTCCCTGAAAACTCCCCATTACCCAAAAAACAATCGCCGAAACCGCCTCTTCATCCAGTGCCTTGATGAGAGCAATGAGGGCGGAGAGAAACGTCGCTACCACTATCCCGGCCAGCACTAATGTGTCCCTTCGCAGGCGCCCCTGTACCCGCCCGAGAATAACCACCAGGGCCAGAGCACCCAGGGCTCCCATCAGTGCCAATAGCGGAATGGTACCCAGCCCCCAATAGGAGGCTCCCCCCAATCCCAGGGCTAAAGCCAGGGCTGCTCCGAAAGCGGCACCGCTGGCCACACCGATGGTAAAGGGATCGGCCAGTGGATTCCTCAGGACTCCCTGGAAAACAGCTCCGGCCACCCCCAGGGCAGATCCCACCAGAAAAGAAAGGACCACCCTGCTCAAACGAATGTCAAAGACCACCACCAGGGGAGTGCGTTCCACAGAGCCAGACGGAGAAAGACCCAAACCCTCACCAATGGCAGCCATTACAGTCTCCCACGGAATCTGCAAACGGCCGATTCCGGTGGCTGCGAGAACCGACAAAAAAGATAGTATCGCCAGGAGTACCAGCCCGAGAACAAAAACTCTCCTGGAGGCAG
>JASFGC010000353.1:0-4055 GCA_050123975.1 Syntrophobacterales bacterium
TTGACGAGAATTATCCTGAGGCCAAAATCAGTTTGGATTTCAGCAACCCTCTAGAACTTCTGGTGGCCACTGTGCTTTCAGCTCAGTGCACAGACGAGAGGGTAAATCAGGTCACCAAGAAGTTATTTAAAAAATATCAGACTGCAGCTGATTATGCCGACGCTCCCCTGGAAGAGTTAGAGGAGGATATACGGCCCACTGGTTTTTTCAGGAATAAGGCCAAGAGTCTGAAAAACTGCGGGGCAGCATTGGTGGAGCAACACCAGGCTGAGGTGCCGGACAGTCTGGAGGAGTTGGTCAAGCTTCCCGGTATCGGCAGGAAGACGGCCAACGTCATACTGGGTAATGCTTTCAATACACCAGGGGTTGTGGTGGATACGCATGTGGGTCGAATCTCCCAGCGGCTTGGTCTCACCCAGCAGCGCGATCCCGTGAAGATAGAATTTGATTTGATGGAACGTATCCCTCAGGAGAAGTGGACGCTCTTCTCTCATCAACTCATTCAGCACGGCCGCAGCGTGTGTAAAGCCAGAAAGCCACAATGCACTGAGTGTCCGCTGTTAAAACACTGTGATTTTGGTCAGCAGGCAACAGACAGTTAGCAGCTGGCAGCCGTGGCGACGGGCGGACACGGAGATAACACATAAATTCGAAGCACGAATTTCGAAGCACGAAACAAATCCAAAATCCGAATTTTCAAATGTTCAAAACATTAATACTCAAAAAATCTAGTCTGTGTTTCGGTCATTTGGATTTTGGAAATTTGAATTTGTTTCGGATTTCGATATTGGTCCTTCGGACTCCCCACCCTACGGGCGGGTCCCCGGTTTCGATATTCGGATTTCGAACCCGATAGGATTTAGATGATTGTAGAGATTGATCAGGCGTCATGACATTCCCTGCTCAAAGGTGAGGTGTTCGATGAGGGTTCGTGGCTTGGCTCTCATGTCCGGAGGTCTCGACAGCATGCTGGCAGTCAGGGTGCTTTTGGATCAAGATATCGAGATGACGGGCATAACTTTTCAAACTCCGTTCTTCGGACCGGAGGGTGCGCAAAAGGCAGCCAGACAGTTACGGATACCCTTGCGGGTGGTAGATATCGGCGCAGCCCATCTGGAAATGCTCAAAAACCCCAAGTATGGCTACGGTAGCCAGATGAATCCGTGCATTGATTGCCACGCGCTCATGCTCAAGACTGCCGGTGGCATCATGGATGTTGAAGGGTTCGACTTTCTTGCCACGGGAGAGGTATTGGGGCAGCGTCCCATGTCACAGCGCAAGGACGCGCTCAGAGCTGTGGATAAACTTTCGGGCTATGGAGGATACACTCTGCGCCCACTGAGCGCCAAGCTGTTATGGGAGACAGTGCCGGAAGAATTGGGTAAGGTGGATCGTCAGAGGCTTCTCGATATCCAGGGGCGTTCTCGCAAGCCTCAGATGGCTCTTGCCGCTCACTACGGGATTGAAGAATACCCAAGTCCGGGTGGCGGCTGCATCCTCACCAAGGCAGGCTTTTCTGACAGGTTACGGGATCTCTTGGCCACCCAGGATGAGGTGGGGCTTCACGACGTGGAACTTCTCAAATGTGGTCGCCATCTCAGGCTTCCGAGCGGGAGACGTTTGGTGGTGGGTAGGATACATAGTGACAACCTGAAACTGCAGGAACTGGCTCGGAAGCAAGATCTTCTTGTGAGAGTCAAGGGAGTACCCGGCCCTACTGGGCTGATAGGTGCTCACGTATCTGAGCAAGAGGTTCAATTGGCCGCAGGCATTGTAGCGGCCTACAGTGATGCCGAGACTGGAGAAAAAGCGATTGTCGTTGTCTCGGGGAAAGACGACCGGGAGATCACGATTACGGTGAGGCCCAAGGAAGAGTTTCGCGAACTTTTAATCCAGTGAAGTGTGTTACATTCAGATCGCCGAGGAAATATCCGAAAGGAAAGCCACTAGGCACTTTGCACTAGGAACTAGGCACAGCGGGACGACGGAGGACGCTGAGAAACTGCGGACGGGGATTTTCGGGAAGACGACCGCGTAGCAAAATCCCCCTCGGTCCCCCTTTAGAAAAGGGGGAAGAGAATAGTTTTCCTGTGAGGAATCCCATGTAAAGCCCCCCTTTTGTAAAGGGGGGTTTGGGGGGATTTTGTTTGCTCCGTTGTCAATGGCCATTCGTCCGTTCTAATAAACGATCTTAACTATGAACCACAGACCCAGAGGCTGACCAAAAATATCAATGGACAAACGTCTCGAGAAACTCCAAAAGATATTGCAGGACATGGGCTCGGTGCTGGTGGCCTTCTCCGGTGGAGTGGACAGCAGTTTCCTTCTTCACGTTGCACACATGATGCTGGGAGATCGAGCGCAGGCAGTCACGTTCGTATCGCCATTTCTTTCGCGCATTGAAAAAGAACGCGCCACACTCTTCTGCAAAGAGAAGGGGATCAAGCATATCATTCTTGAGGTTGATCCCCTTGAGGTTGAGCAGATACGGGCAAATCCGCCGGACCGATGCTACCATTGCAAAAGAGAGCTCTATACTCGGGCCCTCGATGAAGCACGGCGAATTGGTGCTGGCCACCTTGTTGACGGGAGCCAATTGAGTGACGATAGCGATCATCGGCCTGGCCGTCGCGCTCTAGAAGAGTTGAAAATCCGAAGCCCGCTTGCTGAAGCTGGTTTAGACAAGAAACAGGTCCGGCAGTTAAGCCGGGAATTAGGTTTGTCTTCTTGGAATCTCCCCCCTATGGCCTGTTTGGCCTCAAGAATTCCTTATGGAACCGTTCTAGATTCGGAATCCTTGGCGAGGATCGAAGCTGCTGAAGAGTTTCTTTTTGAGGAGGGTTTTTTCCTGGTCAGAGTCCGGGACCACAATAAGACTGCTCGCATTGAGCTGGCTCATGAGGAGATCGAAAGACTGAGCGACACCAACCTACGCCATCGGCTAGTAAGCCATTTCAAGTCGTTGGGATATGTGGCTGTTACCTTGGATTTGGAAGGCTACCGTACAGGCAGGTTAAACGAACTCTGGCAGCATCAGGCAGGCGAGAGGTTGGATAAAAGTGGGTAGCTCACTAAGCACACTCTATGCCTTTGGCGCAACCGGCAGCGGATCATTGACACTGCCAGGTCCGACTGAAGCGGCGACACGGCGAAGGGGTGACGCGGCGATAATATGAAAGTCATAGAACAAATATATTGAAGCCGATCAAATACTTCTCCGTTTCCCCGCGTCTCCGTATCTCCGCATCGCTACCTCTTGGGGTCCTGTGTCACGCCTTAGTTCTATCCTGTTGTTAGTAGTTATGAGCTCGGCAAGAAATGCTGCGGCTCACCCAGGAGAAATTCTCCTTTGCTGATCCACTTCTTCAGGATTTCGGCGATCTCTCTCGCTCTTGGTAAGCTCGAGAGCGGCACTGCTTGTATCTCCCTCCCATTAAAGCGGAAGGTGCCGCTCTTCAGTTTGGCATAGCTTACCTGGTCTAAGGTCTTAGTAATGCCCTTGGGATAATCTTCGCTGTAATCGACGATCGGGGCAAAAAGCTCTTCGTCGGACACCGCTGTGTAGCGCGCCATCTCCTCATCCAGTATGGGGATTGGCACTCCGAGACCAACCGCCAGGGAGCAGCCGTAACCGAGCATGCTCACTCCAACAAGCCAGCGTGGATTCATCTGTTTCAGATCCCCTATGACCATGAGAGTACCTGCAGGTACCAGAGGAGTATCATTGTCGCCTCTATCCACTCGGGGACGATGCTGTGTTCCCGGCCAGGTAACATAGCCTTGTGCGCCTCCCAAAAATATACGCGTTCCTAAACCCACAGTTCGGTAGAGTGGATCATTAAAGAGCGGACTCAACTGACCTGAAGTGGAATAGTTGGCGTTGGCTGCATTCGGTTTGAGCACACCCATGTAGGTGAAGATAGTCTTTTTTGAAAGGTTAACAGCGCAGTTATAATTCTGATATCCGTTTCTTGGATTGAACAATACAGCATGATTCAGATTCTTGAGTCGTACTTTCTTTTCATACTGTCGACGCGGGTAACAATCCGTACCGT
>JASFGC010000354.1:0-4030 GCA_050123975.1 Syntrophobacterales bacterium
TCTGTCGGATACTGTGCTCAAACGCAAGCTGGTTTTGCTGAATTCCGAATCCTCCAAGCCCGAGGGCAGCGGATACCGCGTCGAAAACTGGGGGATGATTCCGACCACGGAATACCTGGTTGCTCGCGACATGTGGCATCTTTTGCAGCCGCGGATAGCCAATTTGGAAAGCCACGGTATAAGTAATGAGCGAATTCGCGCCCTCCAACGCGAAGGAATTGAGGCTTTAAAGAATGCTGAGCAGGCATTGGCCAGTTTCCAGTACGATCGCTTCATGGAGGAGTCAAGAACCTCCTGGGCTTTGGCCAGCCGCATCTACAATGATGTGGAACGTACACAGAAGGACGTTCTTTTCGGGGTGCTTTTTTATATAGCTCTTTTCGTTCCATTCTCTTACTGTCTCGAGCGTCTGCTTTTTTCTTTTGTGGACATCCACAAAAGGATCGTTGCATTTTTGCTTATATTGGGGGTAGTCATAGGTCTCATCTACTCTGTACACCCTGCATTTCAGCTTACCTACAGTCCTCTCGTAGTCATTCTTGCCTTTTTCATCTTAGGTTTGTCGGTGATTGTGGCTCTGATTATTACGGGTCGTTTTGAGCAGGAAATGGTACTGCTCCAACAGCGAGCCCGTCACATGAAAGGCACTGAGATAAGCCGAACCAAGGCATTCGCGGCTGCTTTCGTTCTGGGGGTGAGTAATTTACGGCGTCGGCCTATCCGGACAGTACTTACCTGTGTCACCCTCATCATCCTCACCTTCACTATAATGAGTTTCACCAGCGTTAAGAGCATGCGGCATCGTGGTCGCCTGCGGCTCAAAGAACAATCTCCCTATCAAGGTCTCCTTCTGAAAATCCTCAACTGGGACAGCCTGCCGCCGGAAGCACTGGACACGGTGGAGAACAAATTCCAGGGCCAGGCGCTCGTGGTGCCGAGGGTATGGCTGGAAGCCAAAGATCGCACCAAGGCGACAATAGTTCCCATCCATCTGGATGGGAAAGAAGTTTTGGCAAGGGGGGTAGTGGGTTTAAACTATCGGGAGCCCCAAGTGAGTCAGCTTGAAAATATTCTAAGCTGCGGACGCTGGTTTCGGCAGGGAGAACAGCAGGTGGTACTGCTGTCGGATAGACTGGCGCGGAGCCTAGGCATTTCATTGGAGCAACCTGAAAAGGCGACGATCTCGTTCTGGGGCATGGACTTTCAAGTGGTTGGTTGCTTTCGGGGTGAGGAGTTGGAGACACATGTGGATTTGGATGGTGAGCCCATCACACCTGTGATATTTCCAAGCGAGGCGGTGATGGAGGTTACCGAGGTTGAAATGGAGGCCATAGAAGCCGGAGAGGATGTACAGGCCTTTCAAAGCCGCTATCAACATATACCCGGAGATTTGACCGTCATTATGCCGCATCAGACCCTCATGTCCTTCGGTGGGGCTCTCAAGGCTCTCGCTATAAAGCCCACGTCCCCTGAAGCGACGAGGAGCATCGCTCGAAACCTGGTGGACCGTTTCGGCCTCACCCTCTTTACCGGAGAGAGTCAGGGGACCTTCATGTATAGCGCCTCAGATGCCTTGAGCTACAGCGGCGTGCCCAACATACTCATCCCCATGTTAATCTCCGTGCTTATCGTGCTGAATACCATGATCGGTAGCGTATACGAACGCAAGAGAGAAATTGGCGTTTACACCTCAGTGGGATTGGCACCTTTTCACGTCTCTTTCCTTTTCATTGCAGAAGCGCTGGCATTCGCAGTGCTCAGCGTCGTATTGGGTTATCTGCTGGCTCAAACCTGTGCTGGTCTTTTTGCCACTACCTCGCTGTGGAAGGGAATTACGGTGAACTATTCATCTTTGGCTGGAGTCGCGGCCATGATCCTGGTGATCATGGTAGTGCTGATATCAGTAATATATCCCTCCCGGGTGGCAGCCGCCATTGCCATCCCCGACGTCACCCGTGCCTGGACCTTGCCAGAGCCTGAAGGAAGTGAAATGAAGATCACTCTGCCGTTTCTTTTGAAATACAGCGAACAGTTAGGTGTGGGCGGGTACTTGCGTGAGTACTATCTGGGCCATCAGGATGTCTCACACGGGATATTCACCACCGATGATATTTCCCTGGAATTCTACTGTCCCCACGGAGAAATACCGGGCCTCACGGGTCCAAACCACTGCGAGAATGACTGTATCCAGCTCAAGAGCAGGGTGTGGCTTGCTCCCTTTGACTTCGGGGTAAAGCAGTCCGTCCATCTCATATTCACTCCCTCTGCTGAGGAGCCCGACCACTACCTGGAAATTCAGGTAACGTTGAAGAGGGAGGCTGGCGAGGCCAATGCATGGAAACGAATAAACAAAGCCTTTCTCAATGATCTGAGAAAACAATTACTCATCTGGAGATCTCTTGACGACGAAGCCCAGACCTATTTCACCAGACTACTGGCCACCGAATATGCATCGGAGGAGCTGACCGCAATGAGTTCTTTATAGGATTATCGCACAAGGCACTCAAAACGAGGAACCCAGTTACGAGCCGGGTACGTGCTCTCCGTTTCATTGCAATGACCGTACATAGCCGAAGCAGAAGCGAAGATGAATCAAGGTAGGGTAAGACTGCGAGCGATACTGTTGGGAGTGGGACTTGGGGTCATCATTTGCGCCATTACCCCTTTCAACAATGCCTACCTCAATGCCACACCGCTGGGGGGAGGCCACTTCCCTCTGGCCCCTTTCTTTATCTTTTTTTTGCTTTCTGTGGGAATTGCAGCGCTGGGCAGATTGCGCTTTTCGTCAAACTGGCTCAGCGGTCGGGAATTGTTCGTCACCTGGATCCTCATGGTGATTGCCTCTGGGATTGCCTACACCGGTCTGGTCCGTACTTTTCTGGTAAATCTGACAGCGCCTTACCATTTTGCCACCGTTGGCAACCGCTGGCAGGAAGTTATTCAGCCGCTTTTGCCCCGCGATTGGTATCCTGACGACCCAGTGGCCATCGAGCTCCTTTATAATGGGCTGGAAAAGGGCAGGCAGTTAGGCTGGTGGCAGATAATCCAGAATATCCCTTGGAGTTGCTGGCTTCCACCCCTTCTCACGTGGATAGGCTTCGTTCTCCTCTGTTATTGGGTGATGCTCTGTCTGGTAGATATTTTCAGTCACCAGTGGATAGCCAACGAGAAGATGAATTTTCCTCTTCTCCGAGTGCCGCAACTCATGGAAGAGGCTCTGGAGGAAAACAGATTTGGTCGATTTCTGGCGAACCGTTTCCTGATTGTGGGCTTGTTGACTACTGTCATTCTTCATCTCATCAACGGACTCCATTTTTACTTCCCGGCGGTACCTCAGATTCCAACCTTGATCCTTGCTGGTCCATACTTTCCCAAGTACGGTCTCTTTTCAGGATTCCACAAACTCAAAATCTATATCTACCCAGCCTTTATTGGCTTTGCTTTTCTTACTTCCCGGCAGATCTCTTTCAGTTTCTGGTTCTTTTTCCTTCTGGGGGGACTGTTATTCGGGTTGCTGGGAGTCTTGGGTTACAACATTCCTGCTGCTGCTTTAGGTGTAACCTTTGGGCCTACGCTGTCCCGACCCGAAGAGACTCAAATAATAGGTGCGTATGCGGTGTTTTTTCTTTTTATCCTTTATTTGGCACGCTACCATCTCCTGGATGTGGCCCGGCAGTGCTTCTTTCTGAGTCCGAAGGAGGACTCCCAAGTGGAGTGGACCTCTGCCAGGTTCTCCGGTTGGGGGTTTTGGCTGGGAACTGGTTTATTGATCTACTGGTGCCACACTTATGGCATGCCGCTTAAAGTGGCTTTTCTGCTCTTGGGTGCCTTCTTTTTTATAATGCTGGTGTCCAGCAAGGTCATTTGCCAGGGAGGCATTCCTTATTTCACTCTTGCCGCGGCGCCCATGGATGGGCTGCTTTCTTTTTTTGGATCTCGCTTTTTCACAAATTTGGGATTGCTCATGGCAGCGGTTATGCAAAAGGTTCTGTTCGTTGATTTGCGGGAGTCAATGATGCCGTCTCTGGTT
>JASFGC010000355.1:0-4022 GCA_050123975.1 Syntrophobacterales bacterium
ATCGAGGTAGTAAGCCGTGGCCGCGTTCGTCGCTCACGCCTTTACTATTTGCGCAAGTTACGAGGCAAAGCAGCCCGCATCCGCGAACTTCGCCCACGATCCTAATGGTAAGCCGTCAGCAGTAAACGGTAAGCAGTTGGGATGAATGTGCTCATCCGGCTACTGCTCACTGTTCACCCTTTACCAGCCTGAAAGCTGACAGCTGAAAGCCGAAAGCTCACGAACATGGCCAACCGGCCGGCACAAACACCTTTGTTTCCTAAAGATCCCAGAGACCCCTGGCACTTCGAGCGCAGAGTATGGGACCGGAGTTTTCGCCGAATCGCCGGGGTAGACGAAGCGGGCCGGGGCCCGCTTGCTGGTCCGGTCGTGGCAGCGGCGGTGGTACTACCCTATGGCATAGACCTCCCTGATGTTCGAGACTCTAAACTGCTCAATCCCTCTCAACGCCAGACATGCTACGACAGAATCCAGGCAGTAGCTACAGCCATTGGTATCGGGGAGGTGAGTGCAGCGGAGATTGACCGCACGAATATCCTGGCAGCAACTTTGGAGGCCATGCGTCAGTCTATAGCCCAGATAGATCCCCTTCCCGACTTTGTTATAGTGGACGGCCCTTGGGAAATACCCGTCCAACTACCACAGCAACCTCTCAAACGTGGAGATCAGTTAAGTATCTCGGTGGCAGCCGCATCCATTGTCGCCAAGGTGCACAGGGATACGATTATGGTCGCTCATCATGAGAGGTACCCTCACTACAACTTCGCCCGCAATAAGGGCTACGGCACGAGGGAGCACCGCGCCGCCTTGGTTCGGTATGGATCCTGTCCACTTCACCGGCAGACATTTCGTGGGGTTGACTCAAGGAGTGCCAACCCGAGCCCGGATTGTTGATGAATGCCCAAGGGCTCCATGAGCAACAATCCGCCCTTCGGGCCCTTCGGCTTAGCTCAGGGCTCGTCGACAGGTCTTGTCGAAGGACAGGTGCGAAGCACCATGTCGAAACCTGCAAGAAAAAACCTTCTTTCTTGCAGGTGCTTATTCACTAATTCTCTGAATTAGTGAATAATGCAGGCGAGCACTGACTAGCCTGATCTTGGGCAAACGAAGAATATTGAAACAAGCGTCATGGATCAAGACAGTAAACAAACGAGACATCGGTCCAAAGCCCATCTGCTTCAGGGCTACGAAGGCGAGCACCTTGCCCTCCTTCACTTGAAACGCTTGGGGTACCGCATCATCTGCCGGAACTATCGCTGTCCCCTCGGTGAGATTGACATCATCGCCCAGTACCAGGACGTTCTCGTCTTTGTGGAGGTAAAATCCCGTCGAAGTCAGACTTTTGGCTCTCCCAAACAGGCGATTACCCCTGCCAAACAGCACAAGCTCAGCCAAGTGGCATGGCATTATCTGCAGAAACACGACCTTACCGAGGCAAAGGCTAGATTCGATGTTGTCACTGTCAGCGGCACAAAGAGTGCACCCCTCTTTGAGGTAATAGAGAATGCTTTCGAGTCAACATACTGAGGCTCGAACCGGCCACGAATTTGATAGAATGCGAAACAAATATACACAGTAGCCAAAGCAGTGGAGCCTCAAGAAAATTCGAAATCCGAATATCGAAATCCGAAACAAATTCGAATTACCAAAATCCAAATGACCGAAACACCAAACAAGTATCTTGGAGGCGTTAAGTTTTGGACATTTGAGAATTAGGATTTTGGATTTGTTTCGTGCTTCGTATTTCGAGTTTCGGATTTATGAACCGCGCTCCCGCTATAGTGAATAAAGCTAATAACCTCATCGGGACAACATTTTGAGTTATGACTAGCAAACCTGGAATTCTCTACATAGTGGCAACACCCATCGGCAACCTGGAGGATATTACCCTGAGGGCTCTGAGAATTTTGCGTCAGGCTGATCTCATCGCCGCGGAAGATACGCGCCACACCCGAAAACTCTTATCCGCTCACGATATTCATCGTCCCCTGATCAGCTACCACGAACACAACGCGCGCACCCGGGGCCCCCACTTAATACGCGAACTCATGAGCGGAAAGTCAGTGGCTTTGGTTACCGATGCCGGCACTCCGGGTATATCTGATCCGGGGATTGATTTGGTCCGTCTGGCAGTGTCCCAAGATATTCAGGTGAGTCCCATTCCCGGACCCTCTGCGGTTACTACAGCTCTGACTGTTGCTGGGCTTTCCATACAACCGTTTCTTTTTTTGGGCTATCCTCCCAATCGTCCTGCTGCCCGCCGCTCATTTTTTGCTCGCTATGCTCAGGCAGAGGAGACTCTGATCTTCTTTGAATCACCCAGAAGACTTGGCGGTTGCCTGAAAGACATGAGAAAGATTTGGGGCAATAGGAGAGTGGCTGTTACTCGGGAGCTGACCAAAATCCACGAGGAGGTTTTTCGGGGAAGTCTGGAAGAGGCCATAGAACGTTGGCCAGGAGAAGCCCGCGGAGAGGTTACCCTGTTAGTGGCTGGAGCTGAAAAAGACAAGTTACACCTGGATGACTCCCTCCTTGAACAGCTCCGCGCTTCCCTCACATCTAGTGGCCGTCCTCTCAAAGAAATTGTTGCAGAGGTGGCCCAAGAAGGGGGTATTAGTAAGCGACTGGTGTATCAGGAAGCGCTGAAGATTAAACGAGAGCTATCTGGTGGATAGCTCTTGCCGCAGAGCGCAAAGCGCATGGCGCATAGCGTTTTCAATTTCATTGATTCTGTTAATTTTATATCTTGTGGCTGGTTTTTTTTGAAAGTTTTCTCTGTTAACCTTACTAGGATAAAATGCACCACGAACCTTAGGTTTGTTTGACCTTATTATTTCCTAGACACAATATTCCGGTGATTTTGAGACGCTATGCGCTTTGCGCTCTGCGCTATGCGAGGAATTATTGACTTGGTAATGTCCATATGCTAAGAAGGCATTGCCGCAACGCGGATGGCAGTTTCCCTATGGATTTCTCAGGCACAGGTTTTGCTCCCACTGATCTGGTCGGCTGACAATGTTCTAGGAGTAAGCCATACGGCTGGATCTTTTCCTTAAGAACATGAGGGTGGCTGCGGTGTCTCTGAGCTCACATCCGAAGTATGCACTACGGGACAGAAGGTCAGATGGTACGAAAAGAATTTACAGTCCGCAACAAACTGGGCCTGCACGCACGGGCCGCCGCGAAGATTGTTCAGACTTCAAGTCAGTTCCAGTCACGCATTCTCATCATCAAGAACGGCAGGGAAGCTGATGCCAAGAGCATGTTGGACATCATGACTTTGTCATGCCCTCAGGGCACTCGGATTGAATTGTGTGCCGAAGGCAAGGATGCCGCCGAGGCCCTGGCAGCACTGGCCGTGCTTTTCGACAACAAATTTGACGAGGAATAAGGAAATGCCACCCGGCAACGCCCGCATGATTTTGAAGGGTATCGGGGTCTCTCCCGGTGTTGCCATTGGCAAGGCCTTCCGGGTGGATCGCGACAGAGTATCCCTCGTCTACTATTACTTACCCTCCCCTGCGCAAACCGAAAAAGAGAAAACGCGCTTCGATGCTGCTGTAGACAAGGCTGAAGCTGATCTCAAAGAAATAAAATCCAAGATAGCAGGGGAATTTCCTGAGCATAGTTTTATCCTGGACACTCACATCTATATGCTCAGAGACCGCATGCTCTATGACGAAACCATCCGCCTTATAGAGGAACAGGGAATTAATGCGGAATGGGCTTTGCGGCAAGCCGTGGAAAATGCCCAACTCATCTTTGCCAAGATCGAGGATGAATACATTCGCAGCCGCATCTCTGATGTGGACTACGTTGCCGAACGGGTGCTCGAAAACCTCACTGGGCAAAACAGGCGAAGCGTTGCCGGCATCAAAGAGCGGGTTATTATCGTAGCCCAAGACCTTTCACCCGCAGATACTCTCCAGTTGCAAGTGGAAAAGACTTTGGGCTTTGTAACTGACATGGGCGGTAAGACCTCTCATACCGCAATCATCACCCGCTCTCTTGATATTCCCGCT